>CACWKJ010000050.1 GCA_902761395.1 uncultured Elusimicrobium sp.
AGGACCTATAGCAACTTTTGTTCCCGGAAACAATTCCAAAACCGCTGCTGCCATAAGATGTGATGTTGAATGTCTTAACGTCTGTAAATCTTTTTCCATTTTTTGCCTTCTTTACTAATTATATTACTGTTTAATTTGCTTCTTCTTTTATATTAAAAAGTTTAAATAAATTTGTTTTTATTTCTTCTGCTTTATATTTTCCGCTGTCATCTCTAAAACACTCTATATTCATGCAAACGGCGAAATTATGTACTTTTGCTATCTCTGTTTCACTAAAAAGTATGTTAAAACTTTTGTATCCGTTTTCCAAGCAAAGATTTGCACATCTTAACATACAAAAATTTTTTGCATGAAACCAACTATCATTACTCATAAACTGAACTTCATACATATCTGTTTGCAACATAGCTTCATAATATCCATAATGTAATGGAGTTCTTGCTTTTGCATTGTATCTTACCCCGGCAAAACCAGTTGATACAAGGAACAAACATAAACTTAAAACAAAGAATATTTTTTTCATAACAAAAATCTTTTAAGACCTTAAGATTTTCGGTTAGAATGAAGCAACTAACGAATGAAGTGTACTTGGATCCCGTAAGGGTGTACTCGATTGAGTTAGTTGCAAAATTATAACCAAAATATTAAGGTCGCTATATTAAGCAAATTTTTTCTTTAAATCATCAAGTTGTTTTCTCAACGCTTTCGGCAATCTGTCACCGAACTTTGCATAAAATTCCTCTATCAAAGGAATTTCTTTTTGCCATTCTTCTTTAGAAACTTTAAACAATTTATCCAAAGTTTCCTTAGATATATCAAGACCTGCCAAATCCAAATCTTCTACTTTCGGGAACAACCCGATTTCTTTTTCCTGAGCTTCAACTTTACCTTCAATTCTGTCTATCATCCATTTTAACACTCTGGAATTATCTCTGAATCCCGGCCACATATAATTTCCGTCTTCATCTTTTCTAAACCAGTTAACCATAAATATTTTCGGTAATACTTTTGCTCTTTTTGCAAAACTTAACCAATGACCGAAATAGTCGCCCATGTTATAACCGCAGAACGGTAACATAGACATAGGATCTCTTCTTACGGCACCTACTTTACCTGCAGCTGCTGCAGTTGTTTCAGAACCGATAATTGATGCATCAAATACACCGTTTTCCCAACTTGTACTTTCGTATACCAAAGGAATTGTAGATTTTCTTCTGCCGCCGAAGATAATACCTGAAATAGGTACTCCTTGAGGATCATCAAATTCCTTTGCAAGTGTCGGGCAGTTATATGTTGAAACCGTAAATCTTGAATTTTTATGTGCCGCAACTTCACCTGAATTCTTATCGTATTTCTTTCCGTGCCAATCAATTAAATTTTCCGGAGTTTCGGAATATCCTTCCCACCATGGTGTATTGTCGTCCGCATTAACTGCAGTGTTTGTATACAATGTAGGGAAGAATTTGTTGTTCTTCAATGTTTCTACCATTATAGGATTTGTATTTTTACCTGTTCCGGGTGCTACACCGAAAAATCCCATTTCCGGGTTCATTGCATAAAGTCTTCCGTCCGGTCCGACATTAATCCATGCAATATCGTCACCCAATGTCCAAACTTTATAACCTTTCAAAACAGGATTCAACAATGCAAGATTTGTTTTTCCGCATGCAGACGGGAAAGAGCCTAAGAAATAAGTTTTTTTACCTTTAGGATCTTCTACACCGATTATTATCATGTGTTCCGCAAGCCAGCCTTCTTTATACCCCAAATAAGAACCGATTCTTAAAGAACAACATTTTTTACCGAGCAACGCATTTCCGCCGTAACCCGAACCGAAACTCATAACTAAGTTTTCTTGAGGAAAATGCATAATATATCTTCTTTCGGGATTAACATCACCGATAGAGTGCATACCTTTAAAGAAATCGTTTGAATTGCCTATTTTATCTATAGCTACTTTTCCCGTTCTTGTCATAATTCTCATACTTATTGCAACATAAACGGAATCCGTAACTTCAACACAACATTTTGAATAAGGAGATTTTGGGTTACCCATAAGGAAAGGAATTACATACATTGTTCTTCCTTTCATACAACCTTTAAAAAGAGAATTTAATTTTGTTTTTGCTTCCGCAGGATCCATCCAATTGTTGTTTGGTCCTGCATCTTCTTTGTTAGGTAAACAAATAAATGTTAATTGTTCTGTTCTTGCAACATCGTTAGGATTAGATCTGTGCCAATATGCACCGTAAAACTCATCTTGATTTAATTTTTCCAAAACAGGATGACCGTCAATCTGTTCTTTTTCTCCGATATCGGCTAATCTTTTACCTTCTTCTTCGGAACCATCCATCCAATATACTTTGTCCGGTTGCATCAATGCAATCTGTTCATCAACCCAATTCTGTAAAGGTGTTTTCATTTTCTCTCTTTTCTCCTGAATATATTTTTAAATTTTTATTTGTTTATGTCTTAAGCCCAAACTTGTTTTTCTTCGGTTACTGTTTCTTTCTTTGTCGGATAAACTTCTTCCGTTAACTCACTCGGACTAAACCAAAGTTGTATTTCTCTTTTTGCATCGTTTATATCCGAAGAACAATGAACTACATTTTCCATTGTTCCGTTTTTAGCTATTCTTCCGTAAGAACCTCTTATTGTAGTAGGATCCGCATTTTCAGGATTTGTTGCACCTACAATTTCTCTTAACTTTGATATTGCATTTTCACCTTTATAAACAAATGCAATTACTCTGTCATAAGGTGCTCCGCCTAAAGTTTTTCCCTGAATAAAATCCAAAACATCTTCAAAAAAAGGTTTATCTTTCAAATGTCTGTAATGTTCGCTTGCCAATTCTCTTGAAACCTTTACAACTTTAGAACCGATAATATGAAAACCCGTTTGTGAAAGTTTAGATAAAACATTTCCCGTTAAAGATTTCTTTACTCCGTCGGGTTTTATTAAAATCAAAGCATATTCCATTGCCATTTTTAATCTCCAAAAATAAATATAAAATAAAAGAATTGCAGCAACGATTGCTACAATTCTAAAAAATCACAATAATAACAATCAATATATTATAAAAAAAACAAATATTTTTTTCAATAATATAATGTTATCTTATTATGGCTGTATTTAAATATTTTCAAGAAGTTTTTCCGCTTGTTGTTCCGGCAACGTTTCCACATCTCTAAGTTTTCTTTCTATTGCTCTTGTTCTGACACCTGCATTATCTATTTCTTTACTTGCACTTTCCAACTTTCTCTTTGTAGCATCCAAGACATCCCCGAACTTACCGAATTCGGTTCTAACTGCCCTTAAGATGTTCCAAACATTGTCTGTTTGTTCTTGTATAGCAAGTGTTCTGAAACCCATTTGTAAACTGTTTAAAAATGCTCCCAAAGTTGTAGGCCCCGAAATTGTTATTGAAAAATCGTTTTGAATTTGTTGTATAAGTCCCGGAATTCTCAATATTTCCAAATAAAGGCCTTCAAAAGGTAAAAACATTACCGCAAAATCTGTCGTATAAGGAACCGATATATATTTATCTTTAATGTCTTTTGCAAAACTTCTTATATCCGTTACCAACTTTTTCTTGTCGGACTCAATAGCATTTTTGTCCGCCGACTCGTAATCTTGCAACAATTTTTCGTATGCTGTCGTTGGAAATTTTGAATCTATCGGCAAATAAATAAACTTATCTTCACTTTCTTTAGACGGAAGTTTTACTGCGAATTCTACTACTCCGGAAGGATTGGACGGATTAGGGTGAGCATTTTTTTCATATTGAGTGGCGGTTAAAATTTGAGAAAGCAATGCTTCAAGTTGGACTTCCCCCATCGTTCCCGCAACTTTTACGGAAGTTAAAGCCCTTTTTAACCCTCCGACATCATTTGCAAGAGACTGCATTTCTCCCAATCCTTTCTGAACAGACTCTAATTGCTTATTTACAAGTTCGAAAGAAGAATTCAATCTTTTTTCCAATGTGGATTGCAACTTTTCATCAACAGTCTTTCTCATTTCTTCCAACTTCTTTTCGTTGCTGTCTTGAATATTTTTTAAACCTGTTTGAACAGATTCTTTTTGTTTATCCAAAGCATCTTGCGTGTTTTTTAATTTTTCATCAACGGTTTTTCTGACTTGTTCCAATTTTTGTTCGTTGCTGTCTTGAATATTTTTTAAACTTGTCTGAACAGATTCTTTTTGTTTATCCAAAGATTCTTGCGTGTTTTTTGAAAGGGTATCGAACTTGGCATTTATGGAATTTTGAAAATTCATTAATGTATCCTGATTTTCTTTTCTTGATGCTCTTTCGTTTTCAGTTGATTCTCTCCTGCTTCTCTCAAACTCATCTTTAAAACCTTTCTCGTAAGAATCTAACTTTTTTTCGTAATCGTCGAACTTTTTATTTATAACATCTTGATTTGAATTTTTATTCCTAAATAGAACTAACAAAATTAAAATTAAGTTTATTGAAACTAAAATAATCAATGCTGTTAACATATTTTACTCCTTGTCAGTATGTTTTTATATTATAATAAATTTTTATATTTTATATTCAAAGAAATCTCTTTTGAACTTAATTAAATTTCTTATCATATTCATACTGCCTCTGCTGCCGTTATGTATAACAATCCCCGTATCACAATATTTTGCCATTTCGTAGTTTCTTATAACTCCCGCGGAATTTCCGTATTTATTCCAATCCGGTTTAAATATCGTTACAGGTATATTATTTTCCCCGGCATAAATTTCGGCTAATGTATCAACCCCTTTAGCACCGCCGGAAACTATTTCGTCATCCGATGTTATTTTATAACCGGACAACTTTATCGCTTCAAACAAAATATTTATATCGGTTATGGTTCTGCTGCCAGCAATTAATATTTTCATGATTATATTTTACAACCTCACAACGACAACAGTATGTCGCGATTTCTTGGAAATTTATCAAAAAAAGACATAAAAAAAAGCGGGCAACGGGAATCGAACCCGCATCACGAGCTTGGGAAGCTCGGGTTTTACCACTAGACTATGCCCGCAATAACGACAATTTATAATTTACAATGTACAATTAACGACAAACTACGAGATCCCGCATCAAGTATGGGATGACAAATCTGCTAACTTAAATAATTTTATGTTTTTTCTTCAGTACTGTCAATTGAGATTTAGCATATTTCAATGCTTGTTTTTTATCTTTTATTCTGCCTTCTTCGTAACCATTGTTTATATACTTTAACAACTCACCTATAATCTTGCCCGGTTTAAGATGAAACTCTTTCATCAAAACATTACCGTCTAAAATTTTATCTTTGGGTTTCTTGTTAATAAAATCAAAATAACTGAATATCAATTTAGCAACTGATTTTTCCTGTTGCTGTAACACTTTTTTCGGATACACTTTTTTCTTTAATGTTTTATATGAATGCCAATCCGACATTGCCATTATTAAAAGGTCCGGAGTATTTTCTTTTATATCCCTGAACAATCTCATCTGTGCTCTGTTTGTTATAACTTCCGATTTTGCCAAATTTGAAGGTCTCATATGTTCGGATATTATTGCTTTTGCGAAATCTATTTCTTTGTTGCTCATTTTCAGCTCTTTCATTATTTGTGCGGTTTTTTTCGCACCCAATTCTTCGTGGCCCAAAAATCTCATTTTGTTGTCCATTCTTTTTGCACATTCGGGTTTTGCACAATCATGAAATATTGCAATAAACTTTAACAGATTTTTTTTATTTACGTTTTCCGAAAAGGGTTCGTTTAAATGTTTTTCCAAAATATCTTTTGAGTTAGGGAAATATTTGTCTAATTTTACAAATATGTTTTCCAATGCTTCATAAGTTTGAAAACAATGTTGAAAAAGGCCTTTCGGATGATAATAAAAATTCTTTGCGGATTTTTTCATTTTGGTTATTACGGGAAACATCTTTTCCAAAAGTCCGCACTCGTCTATCATAGCGATATATTGAGCAGATTTTTCATTATTTAATATTCTGAACAATTCATTCTTTATTCTTTCACCTGCAACGGTAGTAATTTTCGAAGACGACTTTTTTATTAACGTTAAAGTTTCTTTTGAAATTTTAAATTTATATTCACTGGCAAACCTGAAAGCTCTTAACATTCTTAACGGATCATCATTAAAAACGTTTTTTGAAACTGCTTTTATTTCTTTCTTTTTTAAATCTTGTAATCCGCCGAAATAATCTGTTATATTTTTCTTAATATCGTCAAAATCTTCTATTTTTACGGCTAAAGCATTTATTGTAAAATCTCTTCTTGATAAATCTTCTTTAATATTTTTCCCCTGCATAACGGAAACATCTATGTATTCCAATTCCGGATTATTAAATATTGCAACTCTGTATGTCTGTAAATCGTCGTGCAATTTAAAACATTTACCGTTTATTTTTTTTGCCAACTTCTTTGCAAAGTTTTCAGACTTTTCCGAAACGGCCAAATCTATATCCAAAGATTTTTTCTTTAACAAAAAATCTCTTAAATATCCGCCGACAACATAAACATCGGTTTTAGTTTCTTTGGCAAGTTTTATAACTTCGTTTATTTCTTTAAGCACTTTAAATTACTCCATTAAGTAGGTTGCATTAATAAGTTCGTTTATATAACCGTTAGTTTTATCACTTTTTATTTCTTCAATGTTTCCATATTTTACCATATTTCCGTTTTGCAGTATCAAAATTTTATCTGATATTTTAAAAGCAGCGGAAATATCGTGTGTAATAAATATAATATTTGTTTTTTGTTCTTTTTTTATTTTATAGAAAATATCCATTATTAAAGATTGGTTTATAACATCAAGCGAAGCAAAAGGTTCGTCGGCAATTAAAATTTTAGGGTTTTTCAACAATGCTCTTGCGATTGCTATTCTTTGTCTTTGCCCGCCGGAAAACTGGTGCGGATATTTATCGAATATATCATCTTCTTTCATATCAACAAGTGCAAGCTTTTCATTTATAAAATCTTTCTTGTTTTTTATTCCTTCATCAACAGCTTCGTGTAAGGAATAACCTATCGTAAGTTTCGGATTAAACGAAGCATACGGATTTTGGAATATCATTTGAACTGTATTTGAAAGTTCCTGTTTTTTATAATCTAAAATATTTTTGCCGTTTATTTTTACTATACCGTCATCAAACGGCAACAAAGAACAAATTATCTTTGCAAGAGTAGTTTTCCCCGAACCGCTTTCACCGATAACAGAAAGAACTTTATCTTTTTCCAACTCAAAAGAAATGTTGTTCAATGCAACAAAATCTTCTTCTTTTTGAAAAAGAGAAGAATTCTTTTTATAAATTTTAGTTACATTTTCTACTTTTAACATTTTTATATTTAAACCATATTAAAAAGCATATTTTACACCAAGGTTAAGTCCGACACCTTGTCTTGATCCAATTTTTCCGT
>CACWKJ010000051.1 GCA_902761395.1 uncultured Elusimicrobium sp.
CTGTTTTAATTTCACAGCCGGTATATTATCCGTTTATGGATATTGTTAAAGATAATAACAGAAAACTTGTTGTTAGTCCGCTAGTTTTTAACGGTAAAAGATACGAATTTGATTTTAAAGATTTTGAAAATAAAATAAAACAAAATAAAGTGAAAATGTATATATTGTGCTCACCGCATAATCCCGTAAGCAGAGTTTGGACAAAACAAGAACTTTTATCTGTTGCAAAGATATGTATTAAACATAATGTTATTATAGTTTCTGACGAAATCCATTCCGATTTTGTTTACGAAAATTATAAACATTATCCGATATGCACTCTTTCTAAAAATATTGCGGAAAATACAATAACGGCAATAGCACCTACAAAAACTTTTAATCTTGCAGGGTTGCAGGCGGCACATCTTGTAATACAAAACAAAAATATAAGAGAAAAAGTTGTTAAAGCTGTTAATGCGACAGGTTTTCATGTGTTAACAAAACCGGCAATACAGGCGGTAAAGGCAGTTTATAAAGACGGTGAAAAGTGGTTTGATACATTATTAAAATATTTGCAGCAAAACAGAGATATTTTGATAAAAAGTTTGCCGGAACAAAAGTTTCTATTCAGAATATGGAAGGGACATATTTGGCTTGGCTTAATTGTAAACAACTGAATTTAAGTTGTGAAAGTATAGAAAGATTGTTTTTGAAAAAAGCAGGAGTTTGGTTACATAAAGGTTCCACTTTCGGTGTTGGCGGTGAAGGGTATATGAGATTAAACCTTGCTTGTCCGCAAAAAGTATTAATTAAAGCCATTAAGCAAATTAAGCAGGTAATTTAAAATGGAAAAAAGAGCTTTAATTGCTATGAGCGGCGGAGTAGATTCAAGTGTTGCAGCTTTTTTGTTGAAACAACAAGGTTATGATTGTATCGGTTGTACAATGAAACTTTATAATAATGAAGATATAGGTATAAAAAGCAGAACATGCTGTTCTTTGAACGATGTAAATGATGCAAGGTCTGTTGCTTATAAACTGAATATGAAATATTATGTTTTAAATTTTTCTGCGGATTTTAAGGATAAAGTTATAGATAAGTTTGTTAAAAGTTACGAAGCGGGAAGAACACCGAATCCTTGTATAGATTGCAATAAGTATATGAAGTTTGAAAAACTTTATAATATGGCACAAAATTTAGAATGTAATTATATAGTTACGGGACACTATGCAAGAATTGAAAAAAATAACGGTAAATATTACTTAAAAAAAGCAGTGGATGACACCAAAGATCAAAGTTATGTTTTATACAATTTAACACAAGAACAACTTGCACATACTTTGTTTCCTTTAGGTGGTTTACATAAAACGGAAATCAGAGACATTGCAAAAGAAAACGGTTTCATTAATGCCGATAAACCGGACAGCCAGGATATATGTTTTGTTCCGGACGGCAATTATGTTAAAGCAATAGAAAAATTTTCCGAAAACAAAATAAAAGAAGGAAATTTTACAGATAAAAACGGCAAAGTTATAGGACAACATAAAGGAATAGTTTATTATACCATAGGGCAAAGAAGAGGGTTGGGCTGTTTTCAAAAACATGTTTATGTTTGTAATATTTCGGCAAAAGATAATACCGTAATGTTGGGTGATCAGGAAGATTTATATAAAAAAGAGTTTATTGTAACGGACTTTAATTGGATATTGGGAGTACCGCCGACAGAAAATTTCAGTTGTTCGGTAAAAATAAGATATAAACAAAAAGAACATAAAGCAGATGTAAAAGTTTTAGATGATAATAAAGTAAAAATTGTTTTTAACGAGCCGCAAAAAGCAATAACTCCCGGACAATCAGCGGTTTTATATGACGAAGATATTGTGTTAGGCGGAGGAACGATAGTAGATTAAAATGATTAAAGAAATTTCTGCACAAGATTTTGTTAAACTTGATAAAACAAAAATAACGATAATTGATATGAGAGAAGAAACGGAGTATTCCGATAGTCATTTTGAAGGCAGTATAAATATTCCTGTTTCAAAATTTTGGGCTGGAATTGATAGTATACCGAAAGAAAAAACAGTTTATGTTTTTTGTAACAGCGGGTATTTCAGCGAAGAAATGGTTATCCTTCTTGAAGAAAGAGGATATGATGCAACAAATGTTTTAGGCGGATATAAAGAAATAAAAAATTTTATGATATAGAAGAAGGAAAAATGGAAAAGAGAAATGTATATTTGGATAGCAGTGCTACAACTAAAGTAAGGGAAGAAGTATTAAAAGAGATGTTACCTTACTTTACGGATGTTTACGGTAATGCATCGTCTGTTCATACTTACGGACAACAATCAAAAGCAGCATTAACCAAAGCAAGAGAAACTTTTGCAAAACTTATAAATGCCGAATCTCCCGAGGAAATAATTTTTACTTCCTGCGGAACGGAATCTGACAACATTGCAATTGTCGGCAGTTTGCTTGCAAACGAAGGTAACCATGTTATTACAAGCAAAATAGAACATCATGCTATACTTTTTACCTGCCAAAATTTAGCAAAAAAAGGTTATAAAGCAGACTTTATATCCGTTGATAAAACAGGCAGAGTAAATATTGAAGAACTAAAAAGTAAAATTACCGATGATACTGTTATAGTAAGTATAATGCATGCAAATAATGAAATCGGTGTAATAGAACCGATAGAAGAAATATCTAAAGTTTTAAAAGAAATAAACAAAACAAGAAAAAACAAAATATTGTTGCATACTGATGCGGTTCAAACTGCAGGTAAACTAAAACTTGATGTTCAAAAGTTAGGTGTGGATTTGTTGTCTGTATCGGGACACAAATTTTACGGACCGAAAGGTATCGGTGCATTGTATATAAGAAAAGGTACAAAGATTGAACCGTTGTTTCACGGCGGTCACCACGAATTCGGTATGAAACCGGGAACGGAAAATGTTGCCGAAATTGTAGGTATGACAAAAGCATTGGAACTTGCAAACGAAGAAATGGAACAAGAAAGCAAAAAAATATTTAAGTTAAGAAATAAATTAATGAACGGCATTGTAGAAAAAATTCCTGAAGTTGTGATAAATACGGATATAAAATATGCCGTCCCGAGTGTTTTAAGTGTAAGTTTTAATTATATAGAAGGGGAATCTTTACTTTTAATGCTTGATATGGCAGGAATTGCGGCATCTGCAGGTTCCGCATGTGCAACAGGTTCTGCAGAACCGTCACATGTGTTGTCTGCAATAGGCGCAAGTCCGCTTGCGGCACAGGGAACATTAAGATTTTCGCTAGGCAGATACAACACCGAAGAAGATATAGATTATGTGTTGGATGTGTTACCGAAACTTGTTGAAAGAGTAAGAAAAATGTCACCGGTGTGGAACAACAAATAACGAAAATTAGCAATTAGTAATTAGAAATTCAGAAAAAGGAAAAAAATTATGAAACAGGTATATTTAGATAATCAATCAAATACAAGAATGGACGATATCGTTTTTGATGCTATGGTTCCGTATTTTAAACAATATTACGGAAACCCGCAAAGCATTTATTCTTTAGGACAAATTTCTAAAGATGCAATAGAAGAAGCAAGAATTTCAGTTTCCAAACTGATAAATTCCAAACCGGAAGAAATAATTTTTACTTCCTGCGGTTCGGAATCCAATAATTTGGCAATAAAAGGGTATGCATACGGGAACAGTAAAAAAGGTAAACATATTATAGTTTCCGCAATAGAACATTTTTCAGTTTTAAATGCGGTAAAATCTTTGGAAAAAGACGGCTTTGAAGTTACCTATGTTCCTGTAGATAACAAAGGATTTGTTGTACTGGATGAACTGAAAAAATCTATAAGACAGGATACGATTTTGGTATCGATACAATATGCAAATACGGAAATAGGAACTGTTCAAAATATTGATGAAATATCAAAAACAGTTAAAGAAAAAAATGTTGTGTTACATGTTGATGCGGTTGTCGCAGCGGGTGTTATACCTATAGATGTTGTTAAATCCAATATTGATATGCTTACAATTTCAAGTTCGGTAATTTACGGGCCTAAAGGTGCTGCGGCACTTTATGTTAAAAAAGGGATATATTTAAAACCGCAAATAGACGGAGGGGTACAGGAATTTAACAAAAGAGCGGGAACGGAAAATGTTCCGGCAATTGTAGGTTTCGGTGTTGCTTGCAGCAGAGCATTAAGCCAAATGCAACAAAATTATGAAAAAATTATAAAGTTAAGAGATAAATTAATTAACGGATTACAAAAAAACATAGATTATATTTATCTTAACGGACCTACACAAAACAGGTTACCGACAAATGTAAATTTTTCTATAGAATTTGTGGAAGGGGAATCACTTTTTCTTTTGTTGGATGCTAAAGGTATAATGGCTTCAAGCGGTTCGGCTTGTGCAAACAAATCTTTAAAAATATCGCATGTGTTGACGGCAATAAATGTTGATGTTGCGGTAGGGCAGGGTTCCATAGTGTTTACTTTGTCAAAATATAATACGGAAGAAGAAATAGATTATGTTATAAACGAGTTTCCGACAATAGTTAAAAGGTTAAGAATGATGTCGCCGTTATATGACCATTTTAAATCTACCGGTGAAAGAATGAAAGCCGGTCCGGGAACAGACTATGAGCACCACCATCATCATGAAGAATAAAAATAGAGTTTGAATTAAAAAAATAAAGTTGTTTAAAATAATATAGGAGAAAAGGTATGGCTTTTTATAGTGAAAAAGTAATGGATCATTTTGCAAATCCGAGAAATGTAGGAGAAATAAAAGATGCATCGGGTGTAGGAGAAGTCGGTAACCCTGTATGCGGTGATATGATGAAATTTTATATTAAGGTTGAAAACAACATAATAAAAGATGTTAAGTTTAAAACTTTCGGTTGCGGCGCGGCAATAGCGGTATCTTCAATGGTATCCGAAATGGCAATGGGTAAAACAATTGAAGAGGCACTTGCTTTAACAAACGAAGCGGTTGCAAAAGAATTGGGTGGATTACCGCCAAACAAAATGCACTGTTCCAACTTAGGCGCTGATGCATTACATAAAGCAATTGAAGATTATAAACAAAAATTATCAAAATAGTTCTTTTAAAATTTCTCATTTACAAGCAAAAAAGCCATTCGCTTGAAATTTTTAAAGCCGTGCTCCAACTTGATTTTTCCTAACGACCTAATGTAACGGAAAAATCTTCAAACATGTTCGCACTAAAAAACTTTTTTGATTTATAGTTTTTTACTTTAAAAATTTCTGCACTCATAGACGGCTTTAATCATGCTTGTAAACGAAAATTTTAAAAATGCTTATTAAAGTTTAAGGAGTTAATATGTTAATATCGACAAGGGGCAGATATGCCATTAGAGTAATAATAGATTTGGCACAAAATTCCAACGGGAATTTTATACCTATGAAAGATGTTGCCAGAAGACAAGAGATATCATTAAAGTATTTGGAAAAAATTTTGCCTATACTTACAAAACATAAAATTGTTGAAGGTGTTCACGGTAAAGGCGGCGGTTACAAATTAGGTAAAAATATAAAAAAATATAAAGTTATAGATATACTAAAACTTACCGAAGGAGACCTTGCACCTGTTACATGCTTAAAAAAAGGTGAACACTGCAAAAGAAAAGCACAATGCAAAACCGTATTTATGTGGAATAAGTTTTATGATATCATAAACAAATTTTTCGGTTCTATAACTATAGATGATTTGTTAAACGATAACAAAAATTTTGATTTGTTCACAAATATTCAACAACTTTTATAGATAACTTAAAATTTGTTATAATACTTCATAATAAATAAAACATTTTGGAGTAAAAAATGATAGTAGAATTACTAAAATATACAAACGAGCCGGAAAAAACTTGTGCCATAGCGGGAAGATTATGTTACAGTGCTGTAGGTATAGAAGAATTAAAAGAACAAATGACACAAGAAAAAATCGAAGATATTTTAAAAAGAATAATAAAGTCCGGACATTTATCTGTTTTGGAACATGCATCATTCAGTTTCGGAATAGAAGGTGTATCAAGAGCTTTACTTGCACAATTGACACGTCACAGAATTGCGTCTTTTTCCGTTCAAAGTCAAAGATATGTAAAGTTTAACAAGAAAGGTGTAGATTTCGTTATTCCGCCTACAATAGCTAAAGATGAAAAATTGTTGGCAAAATATAACGAGTTTTTAAAATTGTCGCAACAATATTATAACGAGTTTATTGAAGCAGGTATTCCTGCAGAAGATTCAAGATATGTTTTACCTAATGCATCTTCAACAAAAATAGTTATTACAATGAATGCAAGAGAATTAAGACATTTCTTTGAATTAAGATGTTGTAACAGAGCCCAATGGGAAATAAGAGATATGGCTTGCAGAATGTTGAAACTTGCAAAAGAAGTTGCACCGATACTTTTTAATGATGCAGGTCCTAACTGTGTAAAAGGTGCCTGCACGGAAGACAAACCTTGCGGTAAACCTTGGAAAAGAATATAGTTAAAAACAATAAACTGAATATAAAATCCGTATATAATTTATATGCGGATTTTTTATTTTAACAACAAAGTTCAAAATAGTATAATATTAAAATACAATATTGTTTTAAGGAGCATTTTATGAGAAAAAATTTCGGACAACAAACTTGGTTTTATCCTATGCCGGTATTAATCGTTGCTGCTTACGATGAAAACGGTAATGCAAATGCAATGAATGCCGCTTGGGGTAGTGTATATGATTACAAAAAAGTTATGATTTGTTTGGATGAAAGTCATAAAACAACACAAAATATAAAAGTAAAAAAAGCATTTACTATAAGTTTCGCGGATGCAAAACATGTTAAAGAGTGTGATTATTTGGGTATAGTTTCCGGGAACGAAGTTCCGAACAAAATAGAAAAAGCGGGATTTACCGTTGAAAAAAGTTCTTTTGTAGATGCGCCTGTAATAAAAGAATTACCGATGACTTTGGAGTGTAAATTAATAAAGTTTGATGATAACGGAAACATTATTGCAGATATCGTTAATGTGAGTGCGGATGAAAAAATATTGGACGAAAAAGGCAAAATAGATCCGTTGAAATTAGAACCTATAAGTTACGACGGTGTAGGACACAAATATTTGAAAGTAAGTGAAGTTGTGGGTAATGCTTTTGAAGATGGTAAAACAATAAAATAAGATGACAGAAAAGAAAATTTTTGATACAAAAAAACTTTATATATCAGGGGTAAACGAGTGTTCGGTAGCACACTTTTTATCCCAATATATATTAACAAGTAACGAAAAATCTATGCTTGTCATACTCAATGATAACGAAATAGATTCCGTAAGCCAAGATATCAAAACTTTTCTTGATAATAAA
>CACWKJ010000052.1 GCA_902761395.1 uncultured Elusimicrobium sp.
TAAACCTGTGTTACCATACAATGCTCTGTACACTACATACTTTTCACCGGTTTCACTGTGAGTTGCAACATCTTCCACTAAATAATAGTCACCTTTAAAATGTTTATATATCCCTTTTTTCAGTTCCATAATTGCTCCGTTTAATAAATTTATTTTCCAATATTTTATCATTTTTGTTGTTTGTTTTTATATTTACTAATATACTTTTTTTATAGTACAATTTACGGGTGTTTTAAAAGCTTAATTATTAGTGTTCAAAAAATAAAAATTAAAAAGGAGTAGTATTATGAGAAAAATTTTTATGTTATCAATTAGTATGTTATTTTTGTTTGTTGTTGGATGTGCAAGTACCGAACGAAGTATGAGAAGTACCTTCGAATCTAATGAAAGTGGATCATATAATAATATTGCAATTCCGACAAAAGATTTCATAATTAAAGGTCCTATATTTGTAGAATCAACTGTAACTATAGAACAAAATGGTGTTAAAAATGGTTCAGAAATAACAGCATATATGCTAATGAAAGAAGCACAAAAGTTGGATGCTGATGATGTTGTTAATGTAAAAATAGATAAAGTAGAAAGTGTTAAAAAATCGGTAGTAGTGCAAAGAAATATGGAAAAAACGGTTAGAACTAAAACTATTACATATAAAGCAACTGCCTTGGCAATAAAGTATAAATAAGTTTGGAAAAGTTTTTTGTCGTTCAAGACCTTAAGATTTTGAGTTAGAATGAAGAAACTCAGGAATGAAGTGTATATGGATCCCGTAAGGGCATACTCGATTTCCTGAGTTTCAATTGATCACATCAAAAACTTCTTCAACGGATATTTTTTTCATACAATCCACTTTCGTGCATGTCCTATTCCTGCACGGTTGGCAAGGAACTTTCTTTTGAATAACCGTAGTGTTCCCTTTGAAAGGTCCCGTTCTTTTAGCGTCCGTCGGACCTAAAATTGCAACTGCCGGAACTTTGAGTGCTGTTGCTATATGCATAGGACCTGCTTCGTTTGCTAAAAACAAACTTGCAAGTTTAAATATTGCCATTAACTGTTTTAATGTAAGTTTGCCGGTAAGGTTTATTATCTTTTTCGTTTTGGAAAGAGATATTATCTCTTCATCAAGACCTTTTTCGCTTGCACCGCCTTCTTTACCGCCTATAAGCATAACATTAACATCATAATTTTCGTTTATCAAATCTATTGTTTGTGCAAATTTTTCACTTTGCCATCTTCTCGATATCCAACCGCCGCCCGGATGAACCAAAACTATTTTTTTATCTAAATCTACATTTTCTTTTTTTAATATTTCTTTTACTTCGTTAATATATTTTTCATCTACATGCAAACTGTATTCCAAGTTGTCCGTATCAACAGGGCAACCGAGATATTTTGCAACTGCCAAATGTCTTTCGATACAATGTGTGTTAACACTTTCAGGTTTAATTTCTTTGGAAAACAACCATGAAAGTTCTCTCATTCCGTTTGTGGATGATGAAGCAAGTTTATATTTTGCACCTGCCATTTTAACTATAAATGCGGATTTAAAAAGTCCGTGAAAATCGATACTTAAATCAAACTTTTCCGCTCTTAAAATTTTGTACATCTTTTTTAAATATGAAAGAGTTATATGTCTTCTGTCGAACACAATTAAATTATCGATTAACGGATTATCTTTTATTATATCTGCACATCTTTCATCGGCTATCCAACTGATATGTACGTTAGGATAAGTTTTCTTTATTTGCGTAACTGCAGGTAAAGCAAATATTATGTCACCCATTCTGCTTGGTTGAACTATCAATATTTTAGGTTTTGAACCGTTTTTTAAAAGTTCTATAATTTCGTTTGCCATTATAAATACTCTTTAATTATTTTTATGTTTTTTTCTATAGCACCTTTTTGATTTTTAACTACTTCCAAAGCTTTTTTGCCGGTATCTTGTCTAAGTTCTTTATCGTTTAAAAGTTTTATTGCAGTTTCGTAAAATTCTTCTTTGGTGTTTATTTCAAAAGCTCCGTTATCTTTTAACGATGCGGATTCATTTTCAAAATTGTACATATATTTTCCGAAAATTATCGGCTTGGAATAAGCTGCCGCTTCTATGGGGTTTTGCCCGCCTTTGTTTACCATGGAACCGCCTATAAAAACTATATCGGATATTGAATAAATAGTTTGCAGTTTTCCGAACACATCTATAATAATTACATCTTTTTTCTTATCGGTTAACTTTGAAAACAGTTCAAAAGATAAATTGTTCTTCTTTATTAAAGAAGAAATTTCGTTTACTCTTGCGATATGTCTTGGTGCAATAATTAATTTTAAGTTTGGAAAAATATTTTTCAATTGTACGAATATTTTCAGCAGTATTGCTTCTTCACCTTCTCTTGTGCTGCCTGCGGTTAAAATTAAATCGTTATCTGCAAGGGACAAATCTCCTTTTGTTATTGTTTCACTTGTGAAATCTCTGTCGTATTTTATGTTTCCGGTAATACCTACTTTATCTTTGTTGTCCGTTAAAGAAACAAACCTTTTATAATCGTGTTCGTTTCTAACGGAAATGTAATCTATAAGTGTTAAAAAAGGTTTCCAAAAAAACTTTGTTAATCTGTAATAAGGATATGCGCCTTTGGAAATTCTACCGTTAACCGTTATTATTTTTGTTCCTAATTTATTCGCACAAGTTATCATACTCGGCCAAAATTCCGTTTCTATAAGTATAAGAACATCCGGTTTAATCTTTTTTAGTATTGAAGAAATAAACGGATAAACATCAACAGGTGCAAGAGCAAAATAAGAAATCCCTTTAATTTTAGCAACATATTCTCTTGCAGATTTTGTTATTGTGGAAACTATGATATTGTTTCCTTGTAAGTGAGGTATCATCGGTTCAACTGCTTTTGCTTCACCTAAAGAAGCACAATGTATCCAAACGGTTTTTTTTGTTTTGTCGAGTTGAGGAATGTTCCATTGTGAAAGTCTTTCTTTAATACAATAAAAGAATTCCTGACGATTTTTTTTACCTGCCAAAACAATCGCCAAAAGTATAGGAACCAAAAATATTAAAAGTAAACAATTATAAAAAACAAGTAGTATGTTAAGCATTACCAAAAAACCGGATAATAATTTTAACTATTATATATAAAACAGCCATTAAAGGCAATTGTTAAACATTCAATCTTCTAAAATTGCGGAGCAATTTTTGTTCTTGATTTTTGGTATGTGAGTTGGTATAATTTAAAAGTTATTTTAGATTGAAAATTTAATATGTTAAAAAGAGAAATAAAGTTATTATGTATCACCTGTCCCAGAGATGACATTTCTTACGAAAAACAGGTTGAATTTGCATGTCAAGGCGGTGCGGATATGATTCAACTTAGAGATAAAAAAATGTCAGATAAGGACTTGTTTGATCTTTCTTTAAAATTGCAACAAATTTGCGCAAAATACAATGTATATTTTACCGTAAATAACAGGGTGGATATTGCGGATATTTCAAACAGTGACGGAGTTCATTTAGGACAAAGCGATTTACCTGTTTCGTATGCAAGAAAAGTTTTGGGCGAAAATAAAATTGTAGGAATTTCCGCTTCGGGATACGATAAAGTTGTTGAAGCGGAAAAACTTCCGGTGGATTATATAGGTTGCGGAGCAATTTTTCCTACAACAACAAAACCGGAAGCAAATATCAGAGGTTTGGAAGTTTTAAAAAAGTTAAAAACCGCAAATATTACAAAACCCGTAATTGCTATCGGCGGTATAGATAAAACAAATGTTGCGGATGTTATTAAAGCAGGTGCGGACGGAGTTGCCGTTGTAAGAGCGGTATGCGGTGCACAGGATATAAAAAAAGAAGCACAAGAAATTAAAGAAATAATTATGAGGTATAGAAGTACAGAAGTATAGAGGTATGGAATAACTCATAAAATTTTTTAATAAAAAACAATTCAAAAATTGCAAAAGTGCAATTTTTGAGCGAATAGAAAAATTTGTTAGCGAGATGAAGAGTTTTCAAACCGCAGTGTACAAAAAGTAAACTTGGTACATAAGGTTTGTAAACTCAAAATCGTAGCAAAAATATTTCGTTCGCTATATTTTTTGAAAGGGTATAGTTATGACTTTAATGGAGCAGGCACAAAAAAATGTTGTAACAAAAGAAGTTGAAGAAGTTGCAAAGTACGAACAAGTATCAACTGATTTTGTTTTAAAAGGTATCAGCGAAGGAACGATAGTAATACCTAAAAATATTAAAAGAATACAAAAGTTACCCAGAGCAATAGGTGCGGGACTTAAAACAAAAATAAATGCAAATTTAGGAACATCTCCCGACCACATAAGCATCGAAGAAGAACTCGAAAAAATGAGAGTTGCCGTTGAGTACGGAGCAGATGCCATAATGGATTTGTCTACCGGCGGAAATTTGGTGGAAATGAGAAAAGAAATATTAACACAGTGCCCGGTACAAGTTGGAACAGTTCCTATATATCAGGTTGCAAGCCAAACCGTTAGAGGCGGGAAGAAAAAAATTTCACAAATGGATCCGGAACTAATGTTTGATGTTATAGAAGAACAAGCCGAACAAGGTGTTGATTTTATGACGATACATTGCGGAGTTAACCAAGAAACGGTTGCAATGTTGGACAGACAACCGAGAGTTATGGGCGTAGTCAGCAGAGGCGGATCATTTTTGGTTAAATGGATAAGAGCAAACAAAAAAGAAAATCCTTATTATGAACAATATGACAGACTTTTAAAAATAGCAAAAAAGTATGATGTTACTTTAAGTTTGGGTGACGGGTTCAGACCGGGAGGAAATCCCGATGCAACAGACGGACCTCAACTTGCCGAACTTTCAATACTCGGAGAACTTGCATTAAGAGCAAGAAAAGAAGGTGTGCAGGTTATGATTGAAGGTCCGGGACACATTCCCATAAATCAAATACAATCGAATGTTTTACTTGCAAAAAGGTTAACTCATAACAGTCCTTTATATTTCTTGGGGCCTTTGGTTACGGATATTGCTCCGGGATATGACCATATTACCTCTGCAATCGGCGGTGCAATGGCAGCAAGTTACGGAGTGGATTTTATTTGCTATGTTACACCTGCGGAACATTTAAGATTACCTGATGTTGATGATGTCAGAGAAGGTGTTATTGCTTCAAGAATTGCGGCTCACAGTGCAGACATTGTAAAAAATGTTAAAGGTGCAAGAGAACAGGATTATCAGATGTCAAAATACAGAAAAGAAAGAAACTGGGAAAAACAAAGAGAGTTTTGTTTAGACCCGATAAAGTTTGATAAAGAAAGAGCAAAAATCGTTCCCAATTTGAAAGACACTTGTTCAATGTGCGGAGAGTTTTGTTCAATGAGGGATGAAGATCTATGAAAAAAGCAACCATGTGTAAGACAGTAAAAGTAAGAGTACCGGCAACCACTGCAAATTTAGGACCGGGATTTGATGTGTTGGGAGCAAGTTTATCGTTATATAACGAACTTGAAGTATCAATTGCCGAAGATCCTAAGAAAGCAAAGTTTGTTGTAGCAGGCGAAGGCAGAAAAATTTTGCCTAAAGATGAAAGAAATATTTTGTGGAAAGCAATGGATGCCGTTTTTATGTTGCTTGATCAAAACGATAAGTACAGTTTAAAAAGTTTTAACATAAAACTTACAAACAATATTCCTTTAAGTTCGGGACTTGGTTCATCATCAGCAGCAAGAGCGGCGGGAATAATAGCCGCAAATCAAATATGCGGAAACAAAATGACGTTGGGTGAAATGGCACAGCTCGGTGTAAAACTTGAAGGTCATCCCGATAATATAATACCGGCATTTTACGGCGGAGTATGTGTTTCTATAAATCAAGGTAACGATGTGATAGATGTTATAAAGTTGCCTATACCTAAAATAAAAGCCGTTGTTTGTACACCCGGTTTTGAACTTGCAACGGAAAGATCAAGAAATATTTTGCCTTCAAAATATGACAGAAAAGATGTAGTTTTTAATATATCAAGAGTTGCATTACTTACAAAAGCATTTTGTACAAACGATTTTAAACTTTTGCAGGAAGCAATGCAAGACAAAATACATCAACCTTACAGAGCAAAATTGATTCCTGTTATGCAGGAATTAATAGATGCAGCTGTTAAAGAAGGTGCTTACGGTGCATGTTTATCCGGAGCGGGACCTTCGATGATAGCTTTTTGTGATAACAGCAAAGCGGAAAAAATTGCAAAAGCTATGGCAAAAATATGGAAGAAAGAAACAGTTCCTACAAAAACTTTTATTTTAAGTTTTGATAAAAACGGAGCAGAAAAAATATAAATTGTAAATTATAAATTGGAGTAAAAAGATGGCATTAATCGTGATGAAGTTTGGCGGTTCTTCTGTAGCAGACAGCGACAAAATGAAACATGTTGCAAACAAAGTTATTGCAAGAAAAAAAGGCGGTAACAAAATTGTTGTTGTTGTTTCGGCTCCCGGAGATACTACCGATGATTTAATTACAAGATGTGAAGAAATTACGGCAGATCCCAACCCGAGAGAAATGGATATGCTTCTTGCAACAGGTGAACAGATGTCTATATCACTTCTTGCAATGGCAATTCAGTCTATGGGACACAAAGCGGTTTCTTTAACCGGTTTTCAGGCGGGAATTTCCACAGATGATGATTACACAAGAGCAAGAGTAAAGAAAATAAATCCTAAAAAGATTTTTGAGTTATTGGATAAAGGAAACATTGTTGTTGTTGCGGGATTCCAGGGCATGAACAAAGCCGGTGATATTACAACTTTGGGCAGAGGCGGATCCGATTTAACCGCTGTTGCACTTGCAGCACAAATGAAAGCAAACCTTTGCGAAATTTACAGTGATGTTGAAGGTATTTTTACAACAGATCCGAGAGTTGTAAAAGATGCAAAGAAGATAGATTTAATATCCTATGAAGAAATGCTTGAAATGGCAGGTTCAGGCGCACAGGTTATGCAAACAAGAAGTATAGAAGTTGCAAAAAATTACGGAATAGAAATTCATGCAAGATCGACTTTTTCCGATAAAGAAGGAACTTATATAGTAAGTGAAGAAAAAATAGGGAGAAAAAAAATGGAAGACCTTATGGTATCAGCAGTAACATTTGATAAAAATCAAGTAAAATTTTCTTTAATAGATTTACCGGATGTTCCGGGAATGGCAGCAAAAATATTCAGTTCTATTGCAAAGTTGGGTATCAATGTTGATATGATTATTCAGTCTGCAGCTTTGGATAAGAAAAATGATATTTCTTTTACGGTAAGCAAATCCGACATGAAAAAAACTCAACAAAAAGTTGATGAGCTTGCAAAACAGTTAGGTGCACAAACTGTAACTTGCGATGAGCATGTTGCAAAAGTTTCCGTAGTAGGTGTAGGTATGAAAACTCATGCGGGTGTTGCATCTAAAATGTTTGATATTTTAGCCAAGAACAAAATAAATATCGAAATGATTTCAACAAGTGAAATAAAAGTTTCTTGTGTTATAGACTCGGTAGATTTGAATAAAGCGGTAAACGAATTACATAAAGGATTCAAATTAAACAAAAAATAAATTTTTATGAAGCAGATAAAAATATTTGATACAACTTTAAGAGACGGCAGTCAGGGAGCAGGGATATCATTTTCAGTTGAAGATAAATTGAAAATAGCCTCTGCTCTTGATGATTTCGGTGTATCTTATATTGAAGGCGGATGGCCGGGTTCAAATCCTAAAGATGAAGAATTTTTTCAACTTGCAAAAAATAAATTTAAACATTCCAAGTTGGTTGCTTTCGGTTCGACAAGAAAGAAAAATTCCGATATAAAAGAGGATGAAAATATAAAAAAGATTACAGAGTCCGGAGTAAAAGTTGTATGTATCTTCGGAAAATCCTGGGACTTACATGTTAAGTATGCACTAAAAACTTCCCTGAAAGAAAATCTTAATATGATAAGCGATACGGTATCGTTTTTAAAATCAAATGCCGGAGCAGATTATATTTGTTTATGCGAAACAAACGGCGGAGTACTTCCTTCGTATATCGAAAAAATAGTTAAAGAAACAATACAAAAGTTTCCGAATACAAAGTTTGGAATACATGCTCACAATGATTGCGAATGTGCGGTTGCAAATTCAATAATGGCGGTTTTGTCGGGTTGCGAAATGGTGCAGGGAACAATAAACGGTATAGGTGAAAGGTGCGGTAATGCAAACTTATGTTCGATAATTCCTTCGTTACAATTAAAAGGAAAATATCGTTGCGTTCCGGTAAGAAATTTAAAAAATATTACAGAACTTTCAAGATATGTTGATGAAATAGCAAATTTAATTCCCAACGATTGTTTACCTTATGTCGGCAGAAATGCTTTTGCCCATAAAGCCGGTGTTCATGTTTCGGCAATAAAAAAAGATTCCAGAACATATGAACAAATTAACCCTAAACATGTAGGAAACAGAAGAAGTGTTTTGGTCAGCGACTTGTCGGGTAAAAGTAACATTGTTTCAAAAGCCGATGAATTGGCAATGGATTTGGAAAAAGATAAAAATTTGCGCGGAATAATAAATACAGTTAAAGAAAAAGAAAACGAAGGTTATCAATACGAAAATGCCGACGGATCTTTTTATATACTTACAAAAAAAGTGGAAAATAAATGTAAAGATTTTTTTACATTGAAAAGTTACAGAGTAAGTGTGGAAAAAAATGCCGACGGTTCGATAGTTTCGGAAGCCACGGTTAAGTTGGATGTTAACGGTAAAGAAGAACATACAGTTGCAGAAGGGGAAGGTCCCGTTAATGCTTTGGATAAATGTTTAAGAAAAGCATTGATAAAATTTTATCCGGAAATAAAAAACGTTTTACTTACCGACTTTAAGGTAAGAGTAATAAACTCGGATGCAAATACCGCCGCAAAAGTCAGGGTGTTGATAGAAACAAGAGATAAGAAACAAAGTTGGGGAACGATAGGCGTAAGTGAAAATATCATCGATGCCTGTTGGCAGGCACTTTCCGATTCCGTAGAATACAAACTCCTAAAAAAATAATTATTTTTTCTTTATGTTTAGTGCTTGTTCAAAATAGGACGGCTCTAAAGTATCGATACCTTTTCTGTAAAGATTAGCAAATAAATATTTTGATATGGATTTCATTGTTAAAACATCAGCCATGGCTCTGTGAGCTTGGTTCACTTCTATATCTAAAATTCTTGCTATATCACCGAGTTTGTTGGATTCAAAAGAAAAATATTGTCTTGAAATAATTAAAGTATCCAAAAAATACATTTCAGGTGAATTTATACCGCTTTCCATTATTTCTTTCGATACGAAATTTAAATCGAAGTAAGCATTGTGACAAACCAAAACGAACCCTTCTATAAAATTTGAAATATCTTTTGCTATATCACAAAATTTCGGAGCATCTTTTACCATTTCGGTTGTAATACCGTGAATATTTGAAGAAAATTCGGGAATAGGACATCCCGGGTTTACAAGTGTGCAAAATTCGGTTTCCGTATCACCTGAAACTTTTAACATTGCTATTTCGCAAGTTCTTGCACCATGTTCCATGGATAAGCCGGTTGTTTCAATATCCAAAAATACAAGGTTATCCGGCTTGTTTGTTAAAATCGGTGAAGGTATCATTAAAAATCCTTTTGTATTATTTACATTATTATACATTTTTATAAAAATTATTTAAATTT
>CACWKJ010000053.1 GCA_902761395.1 uncultured Elusimicrobium sp.
TTTCTTTTTTCCACCAACGGTTTTGAAAATTCGCACATCAAAGCGGTCAATTCTTTTTTACATTTTACACAACCTATACAACCTTGTTTACATTCCTGTTTTCTTGCTTCACTGTTTTTGTTAAAAAGTTCGTGAAAAGCAAACACCACGCAACCTTCGGGATGACCTTCATCGGTAGCTTTTATTCTTAAAGGATCCGTATACATCGTTTTAACTTTTTTTGCAATCTCATCTTCTGTTTCCGCTATAAGAATAGAATTTCCGTAAGATTTTGACATTTTTCTTTTATCAAGTCCAGGAACTTTTGCAGCTTTTGTAAGTAAAGCTTGCGGTTCCAACAAAACTTCACCGTAAAAGTTATTAAATCTTCTTGCTATTTCTCTTGTCATTTCCAAATGTGCAAGTTGGTCTTCACCTACGGGAACATTTTGCGCTTTGTACAGCAAAATGTCGGATGCCATAAGAACGGGATATCCCAAAAATCCGTAATTGTTTAAATCTTTATTTTGAATTTCTTTTAACTGTTCTTTATATGTCGGGCATCTCTGTAACCAACCTAACGGTGTTATCATGGATAATATCAAAAACAGTTCCGCGTGTTCTTTAACTTCGGACTGTCTGAAAATTACTGCTTTTTGAGGATCTATTCCAACGGTTAACCAATCAACAACCATATCTATGGAATCATCTTTTATTTTTGATGTGTCCGCATAATTGCTTGTCAACGCATGTAAATCGGCCACAGCATAAAAGCACTCAAAATCCTGCTGAATTTTAATCCAATTTTGTAAAGCTCCGAAATAGTGACCTAAATGTAATCTTCCTGTCGGTCTCATTGCCGACAAAACTCTTTTATTTGCCATTGTAAAATCCTTATTACATTGCTCCGCTCAACAACTTTATTAAAAAGTTTGCTATGGGAGCAATTATTTTCCACAAAATATTTGTCATAAGTAATATTAATATTATCCAAAAACCATATCTTTCTATTTTTGCATATTTTTGTGCCAAATCTCTCGGCAACAAAAAAAATACAACTCTGGAACCGTCCAACGGAGGTATAGGTATCAAATTAAATATCATAAGAACAATGTTTATAACTATAACGTATTGCAATATAAGATATATGGAAGCCATTATCGAAACATCGGCAAAAAAAGTTCTTATAACAAACATTATTACACCTGCAACCAACGCAAGTAAAAAGTTCGCCGTCACACCTGCCAAAGAAACGAAAATCATATCTCGTTTCGGATTTTTCAAATTGTACATATTAACCGGAACAGGTTTTGCCCAACCAAAAACAGGAGCACCTGTCAATATCAAAATCGCAGGAAGTATTATTGACCCGAATATATCTATGTGATATATAGGGTTCAAAGTAAGCCTGCCCAACAATTTTGCAGTGGAGTCTCCTCTCTTATATGCAACAAAACCGTGAGCTACTTCGTGAACTATTATTGAAAACAATAATACTACTACAGATATAACATATTTCATTTTCGTTTGATTTATCAATATAAAATATCGTTAAATTTTATACTTTTTTATAGTTGGTTGTCAACAAAAAGCTTTAATAATTATTGTTTAATTATTTTGTTTTTTTGTATAATCAAAAATCTAATAATTCATTTTATTATATTTAGAGGCTTAAAATGAAAAAAATTAAGTTGTTGGCAAAAATTTTCATCTGTATTTTAGTTTTCTTATTTTTGCTCATCGGGGCATTACATTTTGCACTCGTTTATTTTGCCCCATCGGAATCGGTAAAAAACAAAATTATAACTACGGTTCGCGAACAAATGTCTGCAGACATAAAAATAGATTCCATATCCGCAAGTATATTTGATTTTCATGTAAAAGGAATATCTTTGGATGTTGCAGATCAAAACATAGCACGTATAGATGATGCATACATACATTTTTCTCTTATAAAACTTTTAAAGGGACAACTTAAAATAAACAGAATAACCATTGAAGATATGGATATTCTAATCTACAAAGACAAGCAAGGTAAGTTTAACTTTGATCCTATATTGGAATCTCAAATGTTCCAATCCGACCCGACACAAGAAACAAAAGAAGAAAATAAGAACGAAGATGAAAAAACCAACCCGTTAGACCTTCTACTAAACAGCACACAATTACATAATTGCAACATAACATATATTGATGAACAATCGGATTTAACGGTTACATTATCGAAAACCACTTTTGATATGAAAAGTTTTAAATTCGACAATTCTTTTAAAATAGATTTCTTCACCGATGTATATTTTAAAACCGGTGATATGCAAATAGAATCGTTGGATGTTGCATTAAGTGCCAATACAAGTTTAAATGAAATGGATTTAGCAACTGCGGAAGTTAAAATAGTATCTCTTGTATTAAGATTAAAAGATATGGTTATAACAACAAAAGGTACTGTTTCGGATTTTGTTAATCCGAAAGCGGATATATCAATAAAGATAAAAGACTTATCTTCCGAAAGCTTATCCGAAATTGCGGAACTTCCGGAATTTAAAATACCTAAAATAGAAATTCAAACATTAACCAATGTAGATTTGGATAACAGTTTGGTAACGTTTGAAAAGTTAGACATGAGTGTTTTGGATTCAACTTTAAATGCAACCGGAAATTTAAATTACGGAAAAGAAGAAATTGAATACGATATAAACGTTATTATTAATTTTATATTGGATAAAATACACGATGTTACAAAACTTATAAATCCGTATAATCCTACGGGAACAATTAAAGCTAACCTTAATGTAACACATAAAGCTTCGGTGTTATCCGGTATAATTTCTTTACTCAACATTTCCGCTTTCACACCGCAACTCGGAGATTTCACGGAAATAAATTCGCAGGTAAATATCAATAGTATAAACGATATAAAAATTCCTTCTCTTACAGGAAAATTAAACAAATATCCGTTTAAAAGTTCCGCATCTTATGTTGTAGGAAAAGACAAAGGAACAGTAACGGCAAACTTTACCGCCGACAGATTTTACGGAAAAATGGCTAAAGGATACGAAGAAGCGGAAGCCAAGCAGGAAGAAGAAAAGAAGATTGAACAGGAAGTGGAAGAAAAAGATAACAAGCCGAAAGAACAAGAAGAATCTTCGTTACCTCCGTTAGATATAATTGTTTCGGCAAACGTAAAAGATATGGATGTTCCTTACTTCATGGGTAAAAATATAAACTTTAAAATGGACATGAAAAAAGTAACTTCCGATATGAACAATGTCGTGGGTATATTAAGTTTAACCACGGATAACGGAACCATTAAAGATATTTATAAATTGACCGAAGCAAATACGGTTGTTAAGGTAATGTTCATGTCTTTAAAAATAGTAAGCGATGTAATAAATGCTTTAAATGTTTTGGAAATTTTAGGTAATATCGGGAGTGCACTTCTTTCTTCCGATAAAGAAGAAGAAAACATTACCGAAATGACGGAAGAACATGCACAGGAACAAAGTAAAAAGCTTGACGGAAAAATAGACTTTCTTTCATTTATAACTTCAATAAACTTTGAAGAAGGCAGAGGCCTTTTCGATAAATGCTCTTTTGTTTCAAATCTTTTATCTTTTAAAGTTACCGGTGAAATAAATTTCAGAGACGATTTATTAAAGATGACGGTAAATGCAGCCCCCGGAAGACATGAAGATGACGGTATAATGCCTTTAACGATGAAAATCGGCGGAACGATGGAAGAACCGAGCGGTTCGTTAAGTTTGTTGGGAAGTGTTACAACACTTGTAGGTGATGTTTTAATGAAAAATGCAGTATCCGATACATTAAAGTCAGGGTTTACAAAATTGTTGGGATTAAAAAAGCATGACGAAAACGGAAACGAAATACCGGAACCTGAAACTCCTGCAGATGCAGAAAATTTGCAAAATGCAGAAAATGTTACCGATACTGACACTAACACAAATACAATAACAACATCTACGGAAACAGAAAAAAATTAAATACCTATTTAAAAATTTTATTTAGTTTTGTATAATCATTGTTAAAAATAAAAAAGGAAAGGTGTAAAAAGTCATGAAAAGATTAGTTGTATCAGCATTGTTGTTTGTATGTATGTTTATGTTCGGTTGTGCAAAAGAGCAGAAACCATCTGTAGTTGCAGTAGTAAACGGAGTAGAAATATCCGAGGCTGAGTTTAGCAAAGCATTTGAAGGTGCAGTAAATTTTCTACAAAACCAAAATCCCAGAAGTTTACAGCAACCTTTTGCAAGAGATATTTTGGGTAAAAGAGTTCTTAACGATATCATAATAAGGGAATTATTTTACCAAAGAGCAACTACTTCAAAAATAGAAGCAACACAAGAAGAAATAGATAACGTAATTGCAAGAATAAAAGAGCACTATAAAGTTGATTCAAATGGTAAAGTATTAACTCCGGAAGAACAGGAAGCTGCATTTAAAGAAGCAACTAAAGGCCAAAATTTAGTTGAAAATATTAAGAAAGATCTTATTGTTGAAAAATACAGAAAAGCTCTTATTACAACAAACTTGAAACCCGTAAGCAAAGAAGATGTTAAAACTTTCTTTAATAATGTTTCAGCTGTTTACAACAACAACCAAAAGAAAATAGAAGAATTGAAAAAAGAGGGCAGATATGAAGAATCTGAAATTGTTGCAAGACAATTAAAACCTGTTCTTGCATCTAAAGCTCAATTCGATCTTTTGTTGGTATATGCCGATAAGAATATGACAAAAGAAGAACTTAATCAAAGAAAACAAATAGCCGACACAATAAGAAAAGAAATAAAAGATGAATCCAACTTTTTGGAAGTTGCACAAAAATATTCTCAACAAGAAGGGGCAAGAATTTATTTTTCAAAAATGAATGTATATAAAGGAATGAAGCCGTTAGAATTAACAAACAAAGCTTTTGAACTTAAACAAGGCGAAGTAAGTAATGTTTTTGAAATATTTGTTGATGATGCTGCAAACCCAAATACCGCTCAAGGATATTTTATTATGAATGTTCTCGAAAAGATACCGGAACAAAAGTTTGCTTTCGAGCCGGTTCAAGCACAGCTCGAAGAATACATAAATACAAGAAGAGCTGAAAGCATAATAGCTCAGGCAACCCAGGCTTTAATAAAAGAAGCGGATATCCAAATTTTAAAAACTTTTAAAGTAGATAAAGTTATGCAAAGTTCACAAACTGCAAATCAGACAACAGAACAAACAGAACAACCTGCCGCTTAACAGAAACAAAATATTTATAAATAAAAAAATAGCTCATGTTATTACAACATGAGCTATTTTTATGAACTTGAAAAGTTCTAGCTGCCGATTGCCGCAGCCAAAACAGCCAAACAAAGCCCCGTTCCTAAGCATGTCAATGCAACATCACTGCTGTTGTTGTAGGAATAATAAACAACCTTGTCTTGATGATGTTTATGGTGCGGTTTATGATGAGGTTTAACCTCTTTATAAACCTTTACGACTTTTACCTCTTTTTTGTGATTATCTTTTTTATGAACATCGTGTTTATAAGCAGTTTTTTGAACTTTTTTCTCGATTTTAGGTTTGTTACTGTTAGGAACTTTGCTTCCGTGTCCGTTAGCCGCAAAGCTTGAAGTTGTAAGTCCGAACATCAACATTAAACTCAACAAAATTTTTGTAAATTTTAAATTTCTCATTTTTGTCCCCCTTTGAAACGTTTTTTCAATTACACAATTAAGACAAAATAAGAAATAAAAAAGTTACAGTATTTTTTTTTACATTATAATATCAGCCAATTTAAATTCTATGGCTTTTTGCAGTTCGGCAACGGTTGTTTCTATTTGATAACCTATTTTACCTGCACTGAAAATAATTACGGGATTATTCTGTGCGGATATATCTATTACGGTAGTAAAAAACTTTTTCATACCTAAAGGAGAACAACCGCCATGAACGTATCCTGTTAAATTAAATAAATCTTTTTGCTTAAGCATTTCAACAGATTTTTCTCCAACCGACGAAGCCGCTTTTTTCAAATCGAGCTCTTTTGCCACCGGAACTAAAAAAATATAATGATTTTTGGATTTTGCAACCGTTACAAGTGTTTTAAAGACATATGCGGGATTTTGATTTAATGATTGAGCGACCTCTATACCGCTTATTGCTTTGGAACTGTCATAAGAATAAGTTTTATATTCTGCATTACTTTTATCTAATATTCTCATTGCATTTGTTTTTATCATATATTTTTTATCCTTAACTTAAAATAAAAAGGCCTATGATTTTTAGTCATAGGCCTTCTATATTTTTAAAAAATTACCATCTGTAAGATGCTCCGATATTTCCTCCGAATTGAGATACAGCTCCCGCATCGGCATTAATATCTAACGAAACATTAATGGTCGGAGTTATATCATATGAACAACCCAAAAGGCCTGAAAAAGATGTACCTGCAACTTCCGTACTTTCTATTTCAAATTCGTATCCCGGGGCTTCGGCAAAATAACTCTTTGTAGTAAACTTGTTTCCTGAAATGATATGTTTGATTGCAGCAGATGCATGCCATTTGAACGGAGAATCAGAAATACCCTGCAAACCTACACCTACTCTTGCTTCTGCTCTTGAATATGTACCTTTCTTTATTTTCAATTTTTGTATAGTATCTCCATCTTCTTCAATATCTCCGTTTGAAACTATAGCACAATTTGCACCTACAAGAGGTTTCAATAAGAATTTGTCGGCAAGATTAAACTTGTATGCTGCCTCCAAATCAAGGCTTATTGTGTTGGTAGCATACTTAGATGTTATTTCCTGTTTGTTAAATCTTAATTTTCTTGTTGTATCATAATCTTGCATAGAGTATCCAATCAAACCTTTAACATCTATATTCTCATCAACTTTATAATCTCCGTAAACATTTAAACCGGCATCAACAAAATCCGCTTTATCATCCAACTGTTTAAGTTCTCCCTGACCGTAAAAACCTGCGACACCAAATATTAAAGATTCATCTTGAATTGTATCGTAACCGGCTATAATACCATAAATACTATTTTTAAATTCCGGGTTTTCATCACTTTCGGAAACTGTGAAGTTGTTTGTATAAACTTGTGCCCAAACTCTATTATCTTCTTCCCTTTCATCGGAATTTTCGTTCAACCTGTTATAAAGAATATTTGCTTTAGAAAGCATTGCACTTGTCATAAAAGAGTTTGCATAAAATATACCCGACAAATCTTGAAGAGCATTAAGGAATACTGTTTTATCCCCTGTATTCAAATAA
>CACWKJ010000054.1 GCA_902761395.1 uncultured Elusimicrobium sp.
AAAGCGGTATTTTCAAATAAAGGTGCCGCAATAAAACATTGGTACATAAAAGAGCAAAACAATACTTTTGTTGATTTGGTTTTACCGGAAGCATCTCCGGTACTTGCCAATTTCCCCGGTTCCGTATATGAAATTGTAGAAAAAACGGATTCGAAATTGGTATTGTCTCATACTTCACTGCAGAACTGGAAAATAACAAAAACTTTTGATTTATCTCAAGATTATTTGCATGCGATGGAAATAAAACTTGAAAAACTCACCGAAGATGCAAAACTTCCCGAAATAGAATTTAATTGGGGACCGGGACTAGGAACCGATGATAAAGAATTAAAAGAAAATGTTTCTGTTACAAGAGTTGTAGGATACACTTCAACAAAACCGGCAAAGTTGGAAAAAATTAAAACGGAATCCAATCCGGCACAATTATATAAGTGGGTGGCAATAGATAACAGATATTTTCTTGCCGCTCTTATTCCGGACAATTCATTAAACTATTCCAATGTCGGAATGGTTAAACAAAACAAAAGAATGCCTCCTGTTTTGATGTTCAGTGCAAAAGTAAAACAGGAAGAAGCAGTTCAAAACTTTTCATTGAAATTTTTTGTAGGTCCGAAATCTTATTCATATTTAAAAACATTTAATATGGGTTTTGAAAAAGCGGTTGATTTCGGTTTCTTCGGAATTTTAGGAAAACTTGCGACATCTGCTTTATTTGCATTGTACGGTATAACCAACAATTACGGTTGGGCAATTATAATAATGACCATAATAATACAAATTTTGGTGTTACCGTTAACATTAAAAAGTTTTAAAGCCATGGCAGGCATGAAAAAGATTCAGCCTATAATGAAAGATATTCAAACAAAATATAAAAACGATCCGAAAAGATTGCAAGTGGAAATGATGAACTTATATAAGACACACAAAGTTAACCCTTTCGGCGGATGTTTACCGATGCTTTTACAACTTCCTATTTTTTGGGCATTGTTCCAAACATTGAGAAATGCTTACGAGTTAAGATATTCTCCCTGGATTTTGTGGGTAAAAGATTTGTCGGCAAGCGATTCGTTGTTTTATATGGGTTCAATATCATTTAATATGTTGCCTTTGATTATGGGTTTTATAATGTTTTTACAGCAAAGACTTACAACAGCGACATCCGATCCTACTCAAAGAAAAATGATGTATATAATGCCTATAATATTTACTTTAATGTTCTGGGGTTTTCCTTCAGGACTTGTATTGTATTGGCTTACAAACAGTGTAGTATCAATTTTCGTTCAGATTTTTGTTTTAAGAAGATATGAAAAAAATTCCTCGGGGGTAAAAAATGCAAAAAGAGCTTGAAATATCCGGCAAAAATATAGAAGATGCAATAGAAAAAGGTTTACAGGAACTTAATTGCTCGAAAGAAGATGTTGAAATAAAAGTTTTGGATGAAGGAACAAAAGGTCTTTTCGGACTTATGGGTGCAAAACCTGCAAGAGTTCATTTGACCGTAAAAGATAAAAACAGAAAAGAAGAGCCTAAAAAAGAAGAACCTAAAAGAGAAATAGATTTTGATTTGGCATGCAAAAATGCAAAAGAATATGTGGAAAAAATAGTTTCAATGATGAACATCAATGTTACGGATATAAAAGTTAATCACGATGATGAAACCGTAAATATCGATGTTGCTACCGACAGCGGAAGTTTGTTAATCGGCAGAAGCGGACAATCTTTAAATGCTTTGGAATATGTTGTTCAACTTATGTTAAATACAAATCCTTCAACAAGAGCAAAAGTTACTATTGATACCGAAAATTACAGACAAAAACAACAGGACAGATTAAAAACTATAGCAAACAAAGCAATTGAATATGTTAAAAGAACAAAAAAGATTTACAGATTTGACCCTATGTCTGCAAAAGACAGAAAATTTATACATAAATATTTTAAAAATATCGGCGGTTTCGACACTTTTTCCGAAGGAGAAGGTGCAATGAGAAAAGTCGGTGTAAAGTTATCGATAGATAAAAATTAATGAACTTATTTAAACAGGAAGATACTATAGTAGCTCTTGCTACAGGCAATATAAAATCCGCTTTGGCTATCATAAGAATAAGTGGTAGTATTGCAAAAACGGTGGTATCTTCCGTTTTTTTTACAAAAAATCATAACCCTGTAACAATAGAAGACAGAAAAGTTTACCACGGTTATATTTACGATAACGATAAAAAACTTGATGAAGTAATTTTGTATTATTTAAAAGCTCCTCACACATATACCGGCGAAGATACTGTTGAAATATCTACACACGGAAATCCTTTAATAGTAAAAAAAATAGTGAATTTGTTATTATCGAAAGGTGTAAGGCCTGCAGATAAAGGAGAATTTACTTACAGAGCTTTTATAAACAATAAAATGGACTTATCCGAAGCCGAAGCGGTGAACGAACTTATAAACAGTTCAAATTCCAAATCGGTGGAACTTGCGCTGAATTCGTTGCAAGGTTCACTATCCGACAAAATAAAAAATATTAAACAGGATTTAACCGCATTGTTTGCATATTTGGAAGTATCGCTCGATTATCCGCAGGAAGACATAGACTTTTTAACAAGAGACCAGAAAAAAGAAAGTATGCAAAAAATTATTTCTCAGTTAAACGATTTAATATCTTCTTATTCTTTAAGTAAACTTATAACAAACGGTATAAAAATCGCAATTGTAGGAAAACCCAATGCAGGTAAATCATCAATATTAAATTCAATATTGGGATATCAAAGAGCAATAGTTACCGATATTGCCGGAACAACCACCGATACGATAGAAGAAACGGTAGAATATAACGGAATTTCCATTACGATTATAGATACTGCCGGAATAAGATATCATACAACAAATACTATAGAAAAAATCGGACAGGAAAGATCGAAATCTTCAATAGAAGTTGCGGACATAATTTTGTGGATTACAGATTCAAGTATAGACTTTGATGATAACGATAAACAAATAGCGGATTTATTAAAAGGCAAGCAAAATAAAACGATTGTTATTTTAAACAAGTCCGATTTACAACAAAAAATTTCTTTAACCGAACTTAAAAAAGTTGCAAACATAAACACGGTTATAAACTTTTCAACGGTAACAAAAACTCCGATAGAAACTATCTTAAACAAAATTTTTGAGTTAATGAACTTAACGGATATCGAAGAAAACACTAATGTATTGTTAAACACAAGGCAATACAACCTGATTTGTAAAGTTCAGGAACATTTAAATAAAATTTTGGAACTTATCAATAAAGGTGACAGTGATGAAATAGTTTCTTTTGAAACGCAAAATGCATTAAATTCTTTAAACGAAATTTTAGGAATTGATGCAAAAGAAGATATTTTGCATACCGTATTTTCAAAATTCTGTGTGGGAAAATAAAAACGGCAATTTATAATTTAATCTATAAATTGATGTTCGTATTCGTAAATAATTATTTTTGTTTTCTTTGTTGTATTCTGAAGAATTTTTACCATACTTTCTTCATCAACGGCTATACAACCTGCAGTATAATCTTTATTACCTTTTACATGAATAAAAATATTTGAACCGTTAGGAAAAACATTTTTAGAATTAAAATCTATACATAACGCATAATTATATTGGGGAATATAATCCATTAAATGTTCACCTTTACATTCATGTTTAGTCTTTTTTGCATCTATAATTTGGTTATAATATTTACAATCTTCATCACATGCATACATATCGTTATTTATTTCAATATATTTTAAAGTTGTTCCGGGATTCCCTCTTTTACCGAAAGCAAATGTAGGGTTAAATTCACCCAACGGAGTTTTCAAATCCCCTTCTCTTTCTTTACCTAATCCTCTTTTTCCTATAAAAGCATCCGTTGCTAAAATAAGGTCCCATCCGCTGACCTGGGTATTATCTTTAATATACATTTTTAAAATTGCATTAGTGTTTTCCACAGGTGTTACACATATTAGTTCTTGAACCTTTTTATCGTTTTGATATTTGTTTAATATGGGATTTCTGTTTATTGTTTGTACTTCCGGAGACTTCTTTGCATAAACGGATATACTAAAAAACAATACTGCCGCAACCGAAAACGCTAATACATTTTTTATTTTCATGTTTTCCCCTTTGTTGTTTCTATACTTCCATACATCCATACTTCAAAAATTGCAAAATGCAATTTTTACATCTTATTCGGTGCGGATACACCGAGCAAATCAAGCCCTACCGTAATTATAATCGATACCGCTTTTAACAGTTGTATTCTTGCTTTTTCAAGTTCTTTATCTTCGCCCAACACCCTGCACTTTTCATAGAATCTGTGATAAATATCTGCAGTTTCTATTAAGTATGTGGTTAAATGGTGCGGACTTTTTGTTTTGTCGCATATAAGCAAGGTATCTTCGAAAGATATCAATTTTTTTATTAAATCTTTTTCTTCTTTTGTGCTTAACAAACTTAAATTTGCGGTTGAAGAATCTTCTTTATAATCTTTTAAAATAGATTGGCATCTTGCATTAACATATTGAACATAAAATACGGGGTTTTCGCTTGTTTGTTTTTTTGCAAGTTCCAAATCAAACTCAAGTTGTGAGTCCGGTGCTCTTAACAAAAAGAAAAATCTGCAGGCATCCGTTCCTACTTCGTCCAACACATCTTTTAATGTTATAAATTCACCGCTTCTTGTAGACATTGCAACAGGTTGTCCGTTCCTGACCAAACTTACAAGTTGGTAAAGTATAACTTTTAATGCCTCTTTTTTCTGACCGAGCATTTGAATTGCCGCCATAATTCTTGCAACATATCCGTGATGATCCGCTCCCCACAAATTTATAACCTGAGCAAATTCTCTTTCGTATTTATTTTTGTGATATGCCACATCGGAAGCCAAATATGTATATCTGCCGTCCGTTCTTCTTAAAACTCTGTCTTTATCGTCTCCGTATGAAGTGGATTTTAGCCACAATGCTCCGTCTTGCTCGAAAGCATCACCTTTTTCTTTTAAGTATCGGCAAACATTATCTACTTGTGTTTTGCCGTTTTCATCTTTATCGGAAGCAATTTTCGATTCGGAAAACCAACTGTCGAAACTTACCCTGAATTGCTCCAAATCTTTTTTTATTGTTTCCAATATTCTTGTATGAGACTCTTTTTTAAAATCTATTTCTTCAAACGGTTTTCCTTCGTTTATTAAATCTTGAGCTATATCTTTTATATATTCACCTTTATACCCGTCTTCCAAAAACGGTATATCTTCGCCTTTAAGTTGTCTGTATCTTGTTTTGGTAGATTCACCCAAAACGTTCATTTGGTTACCTACATCGTTAAGATAATATTCTTTAACAACATTATAACCCAAGTGTTTTAATATTCTTGAAAGAGAATCACCTATTGCGGCACCTCTTCCGTGCCCTATATGTAAAGGGCCTGTAGGGTTAGCGGAAACAAACTCTACCATTATTTTATCTTTCTTTATGTTATCTTGTTTTGCATAGTTTTCTTTTTTATCTAAAATTTTGTTTAGTTCCTGTTGCAAATATTCGTCAGTAAAATGTAAATTTATAAAACCTGCTCCCGCAATTTCGGCGGATTTTATTGTGCCGGAAAACTCTTTGGAAATAATTTCTATAAGTTCTGTTGCTATAATTCTCGGATTTGTTCTTACTTTTTTTGCAATTATCATTGCAGCATTTAAAGCCAAGTCCGCATTGATATTTTTAGGAGGAATTTCTACGACAAAAGATATTTGTTCTTCTATTCCTTTAGATTTTGCAAAATTGTTTATTGTATTTTTTAATTGTTCTTCAAAATTAAATTTTAACATTTTGTATTTCCTTGAAATTATTTCTTAAATTATACATTTTTATTACGATAATTAGAAACGATATTTCATTTTTATTACGATAATTAGAAACGATATTTAGCTCCTAAATTCAATGAAACTCCACATCTTCCGCCACTTCTGCCTGCTATCTGTCCGTAACAACTCCATGGCGTAGATTCAAACTCTTTATTTACTCCAGCACCATACTCAACATATCCATCCACTTTATCTAACTCAAAATCCAAGGAATTAGCTATAACTTTGGCTTTATCGTTCATATTTGCAACATATCCTAAAAGTCCGTATGGTTGCCATCCGCTTTTTAATTGCCACTTTGCTTTTACCTGCGGTTCAATTACTATATTGCTTACACTTTGACTATCTATTTTTGTTCCCATTGCAGTTTCATATTCTTGCGCACTTGCCGTTCCGTACATTAATATCAAATTTGGTTCCAATATCCAATTGTTCCCTATATCAAAAAGGTATCCTGCTTTTGCTCCGACAGAAAACATATTCATATTAAATTCATCTGTCCCGTCGTCAGTATCCGCTGATGCATTATTAAATATCATATTTGCAGTTAATCCTGCATAATAATTTTCTTTTACTAACATTCCCGTTGCACCTACAACATATCCTGTCTGACTCATTTTAACTTCATCATATTTTTGCGTACTTCCAACATAACCTAAATAGAGAGATGTCATTATGTTATTCGTTATAGACAAATCTATTCCGGCAAGTGTTCCATATAAATTGTTATCTACATCATAAACTCCCATTTTAACTGTATCTTGCAAAACAAACGGTCTTAGCCAAAAACCGCTCTCTATAGATTTCTTCGCTAAAAACACTTGTTCCCCGGCTGATGCTTGTAAATTCGAGTTTGATTTGTTTCTATTAACATTAAACAATTCCATATCTAAACTCATAAAAGCTTGTTCTAATATTACTGACTGTGCAGCAGTTCCACCTACAAAACTTGCTACCGCATGTTCTATTACCGTAGGATTTATTAACGGATTGTTAGCATTTATAAACGTTAAATATCCGTCATTATAGGAAACTTCATATTTATATAATTTTGAACTTGCTGTTCCGGGTATCGTTATTTTATCTTTTAATACATCCGAATCCGTAAGTAATATTTCGGCAATATCTTTATTATCTTTTAATATGGTTATTGTTCTTATGTTTATTGTTCCATCTATTTCGGAATCGGCAGTTGCGGAAATCATATCCATTTTTTCTTTTGCTAAATCTGCTTCCACAAACAAGTTTATTTTCCCTGAACTTACGGTTAATTTTCCAAAGTTATGATTTTGTATTTTGCTGTTTTTTAAATCTATAAACGAACCGTCATTTATTATTGAACTTGTTGCACTGTAAAAACTTCCTGTTTTACCGATTTTAAATGTTCCGTTTATGTACATATCTGTTGCTGTTATTGCAGATTTGTTTTCCAACGAGCCGTTTATTTCTACTACATTTTGCTGTATTAGTCCGTTATTTACTAAATTCCCGTTCATATACAACTGTCCCGTTCCGTTTATTTCATTTTTATTCGTTCCGTTATTAAAAATAAGAACACCTTCATTTAATATCTCCCCTTCTAAATTATTTGCATTTGCCGTTAAACTGCCGTTATCGTTTATTATTATTGATTCTTGGTATATAAATGCCGTATCTCCCAAATCTATACCTACTCCGTCTATTAGAGTCGTACCTCCGTTACCATAATTTCTAATTCCTGTTTCAAAACTGCTTGCTGTTCCGGAAAGTGTTAAATTCCCGTGATTTACTATATCTTGCACGTCATTATTTGAAAAATTTGTCCCCGATATATTTAATATTCCTTCGTTTCTTATTGCTCCGAAATTACTTGAAAAACCACTATAATTATTTACATCTTCAACATTCAATGTTTTTCCTTCAGCAACATATATTCCGTTATAATAATCTGAAATGATATCATAACCATTGCCGAATATTGTTAATTGTTCTCCGCCTAAATTGAACAAATGTGTAGTTAATATTTCATCCTCCGATAAGGAATAACTTCTCGTTTCAGGCTCTTCGGCATTAACATATTCTTTAAATGTTTTTGCAACAAGTCCTGTCTTTTCATAATTTAAAACGCCAGAAACATCGCTGTTTGTGAAAGTATATTCATATCCTTTGTAAGCTCCGGTAGTTAAAATATTTAGTTCGGGAGAAATTTCATTGTTAAACAAAGTTATTTTACCACTGTCTTCATCAACTCCCAACAAGTTTATTGCTGTTAAGTTTATTGTTCCCGTAACGTTTGTAACCGTAAAATTGTCACTTGTGTTATTTCTTAAATCCACATCAAATTTTAAATTTGCATTCTCTGTTGCATTTAATGTCGATACTACAACATTATCTATTGCATTGTTCATTATGTTTAATGTTCCATTATTTATATTTATTATTCCGCTGAAAAGTTTGTTTGTATTTATATCGGAATCTTCTTCTACCTGAGATTGTAATAAAAGTTCTCCGCCATATAAGTTTACTGTCCCGGTATATCCGCTCATATCCTCATTTAATATTACTTGACCTTTTGTTATTACCGTTGTAGTTGTAGTATTTATATTCATTATGCTTGAACTGTCTGCGGATGTTAATCTATCGTTAAAAATTATACTTGCATTTTCACTTGTCCATAAATTCATTATTCCGTTATTATCATGAATTGCATTTGATATTCCGTTTGCAGTATTTTCCTCAAACACAATATTCCCTGCATTTGCTATTAAATCTATTGTTCCTTTGTTATTATAGATAGCTCCGCCTTTGGATGTTGCTATATTATCAACAAAGTTTGTGTTATCATTTATTGTTAATATTCCTAACGAATTATAAATTGCTCCGCCGTTATCGGCATTGTTTGAAGAAAAAGATGTTCTGTTCCTTACATTAATATTTCCTTTATCACTGTATAGAAATCCGCCATTACCTTCATTTTCAAACCCTGATATATCTCTTATATTATCAATGTTTAATGTTTGTCCCGAACTCATATTTATTCCTGTTACGGAACTGGCTATCAAATCATATCCGTTACCGAATATTGTAAACTCTGTTCCGCCCAAATCGCCCAAATCTTCAGTTACCGTTTCACCGACAACTCCAAAAGAATATGACCTTATTTCGTTTTCCGTATCGTTTATAAATTCCTTGAACGTCTTATAACCTGACACTGCATAATTCAATGTTCCTACAACAACACCGGTTGTAAAAGTGTATATGTTACCTCCGCAATTTGCAGTTGTTAATACATTTAGAATTGGAGAATTTTCATTTTTAAATAATGTTATTGTTCCTTCTTCTACATCTTTGTTGCATCCCAAAAGATTTATCCCCATTAAATTAAGTTTACCTTCGGTTATGGTATTAGTTATCGTAAAATTATCACTCGTATTATTACTTAAATCAGCATCAAATTTTAAATTTGCATTTTCAGTTAATGTAAATGTTGTTAGAATTATATTATCTATTGCATTGTTCATTATGTTTAATGTTCCGCTCGATATGTTTAACGTTCCCTCAAAAAACTTGTATGTATTAATATTGGAATTATTTTGTTTCTTTGATCGAAGCTCTACTTCACCGCCGTATACATTAGTAGTTCCCGTAAATCCGCTCATATATTCGTTTAATATTATTCTGCCGTTTGCCGTCAATGTATCTGTTGAACTATTTATGTTGATTGTTCCGTTATTTCCTGTTATTCTATCGTTAAAAATTATGTCAGCTGCATCACTTGCCCATAAATTCATTGTTTTGTCGTTTCTTACCGCATTAGATGAATAACCGTTTTTGTTTCCGGTAAATTCAATATTATTTGTATTTGCAATTAAATTTAATATTCCCGAATTGTATATAGCACCTCCACCGCTTGCATATTGTGTTGAAACATTCGAAATGAACCTTGCTCCGTCTTCCATAGTCAATGTGCCCATATTATATGCTATGGCACCGGTATTTGATGCAGTATTATATTTAAATAATGCATTCCCTTTTATCGTTATTGAGCCACTAATATTATTATTTAGAATTCCGGTCGTTGTTTCGTTAGATTCAAATAAGGCATTCGCACCGATTGTTATATTTCCGCCACTGTTATATAATACTCCGCCTGAACCGGCTTTATTGGATGTAAACTTTACATTATTCCCGATATTCCAATTTGTTTCACTACCAATAAAAAGTGCTCCTCCTCTGAAACTAGCATAGTTAGAATCAAATATTACATCATCTCCCATTATTACACTGACCGAATTATAAGAAGCTGCGTATATTGCCCCGCCGTGCCCTGTTCTTGAATCTGAACCGCTGGCAGAATTAGAACTAAATATTACACCGGCACCTATTTCTATTTTACTATTGGAAGTGCCATATATAGCTCCTCCGTACGATGCATGATTATTACTAAAGATTGTGTTTGTTATGGTTGAATTTCTAACATTATAAATAGCACCTCCGCGAATCGCCGAATTACTACTGAAAATCACATTGTCTATTGTCATTGCTCCAACATTATAAACAGCTCCGCCCTGTCCATCATCTCCGTCTGCTTTATTTCCTGAAAAGAATACATTTGAACTTATATTTAGTGTACCTGTATTGTAAATTGCCCCGCCAAATTTACTTGTATTACTTGTAAAAGTTACATCAGTTAATGTTAAATTCCCATTTCTATTACTAAAATAAATAGCACCGCCTATAGTGGCAGAATTGTTATAAAAATCTACATTATCTAATGTTAAGTTTCCATTATTACCTACATAGAATACCCCGCCATAACCATTTCCACCCTGAAAATAGTCAGAATAAGTTTCATTTGCAATGGAACTGCTTGTTGTTATTTCATAATGGTTTGTTGCAAAAGAAAATGTCGTGTTTAACAATATTACTGCAAATACCGATAACGATAACAAGATAAATTTTAAATTTTTACAATTAACCATAATGTGCCTCTTATTTTTTTCAACCTTATATTCTTAAAGTGTATCTTTGTATTATAGCACATAGGAATAGAAAGACAATTAGAAATTAGCAATTTCTGGGGATCTGCGACACAAATTTTTATAGATTCCGGATCGGAGTCCGGAATGACAACAAACAACGAGATCTCGCATCAAGTGCGGGATGACAAAACGGATGGATTGCCACGGTGACAAGTCACCTCGCAATGACAAAATATTTTTATACATTATTCTTGGCAATCAAAGGATTTAATATTTTAAATAAGAATGAAACATTTGCCGACTGAAGATTATACCTTTTAAAAATTTACTTTGTAAATTTTTAAGCAATATGTAGATTTTGTGTTAGAATGAAGAAACACAGAACCGATGTGTACTCTTTGCGGTACTCAAGGTTCTGTGTTTCAAAATTATAACCAAAATATCAATATTGCGGTTAAAAGTAATTGCTTTGCAATTACTTTATAACCTCCTCGCCGCAGAGGTTGCATATTTTTTCCCACTTTGCATCAACATCTGCTTGAATATTAGCCAACAATTCAGCATTTTGAGGTTTCAACAAATGTTTGAATCTTGACTGATATTTGAAGAATTCGCCAACAGGAAGTTTTTTACCGCCTCTTGGTTTCTTTGTCATTTTGTATTTGCCGTTTACTACTTCATAAACAGGCCAAATGCATGTATCAACTGCAAGTCTTACCATTTCCATTGAATCTTCAGGTTTGCATCCCCAACCGAGTCTGCAAGGTGTTAATACATTGATAAATGTAGGACCGTCTGTGTTCAAAGCTTTTTGAACTTTTGTAATATAATCGTTGAAATCACCGATTATAGCTTGTGCTGCATAAGGAACATTGTGAGCTGCAATTATTGCAGTCAAATCTTTTTTAGGTTGTTCTTTACCTTGTTTAACTTTTCCTACAGGTGATGTAGTTGCACTTGCACCTTGAGGTGTTGCACTGCTTCTTTGAATACCTGTGTTCATGTATGCTTCGTTGTTGTAGCAAACATAAAGCATTCTGTGACCTCTTTCCATAGCTCCCGACAATGATTGTAAACCGATATCATAGGTTCCGCCGTCACCGCCGAATGCTATGAATCTGATAGGTTCATCTTTTATTTTGCCTTGTCTTATTAAACTTTTGTATGCTGCTTCTACTCCGGAACATGTAGCTGCAGAGTTTTCGAATGCACTGTGGAAAAACGGAGTTTTCCAAGATGTGTAAGGAAATACTGAAGTTGAAACTTCCAAACAACCCGTTGCACTTACTACAACAACAGGCATATTTTCAGCTGCTATAAGAGTTTGTCTTGCAACAACACCTGCACCACAACCGGCACAAAGTCTGTGACCGCCTGTAACTCTTTCGGCATTTTTACTTAATTCTTTTAAATTTGCCATTTTTATATTCTCCTAATTTATTATTTTATTCTTACATTAATATATTCAACTGTTTTTGATGCTTGAGCTTTACCTTTTGCAACTTCGTCCAAATGTTTGAAAACATCTGCAATGTGGGTCATATCGATTTCTCTTCCGCCCAAACCGTATACATAGTTTTCTGTTTTAGGACCGGTTACGCCGTTAGCATACATAGCTGCTACAACATCTGAATATACCGGTGCAAATGTGCCTGAGCAAGAATCTGCTCTATCCAACACTGCCAATGCCTTAACATTAGCTAAATCTTTTGCAATTTCATCTGCAGGGAAAGGTCTGAAAATTCTTATTTTTATAAGACCTGCTTTTATTCCTTTTTCTCTTAATTCATTGATAACTGCCTTTGTTGTTCCTGCCGCGGAACCGATTGTAACGATAGCAACTTCAGCATCGTCCATTTTATATTTTTCATAAAATCCGTATTCTCTGCCGAATTTATTTTTGAAATCTTTTGCTACATCAAGAATAATCTTCTTGGCATCTCTTTGTGCTTGTGCCAATTGATATCTGTGTTCGAAATAATAATCCTGCATTTCGATTGAACCCAATGTGAAAGGTCTCTT
>CACWKJ010000055.1 GCA_902761395.1 uncultured Elusimicrobium sp.
GAAAAAGAAAAAACTATATCAAAAGTTATTTTAAAAGAAATTAAAGCAAGATTAAACTTTTTAAATAATGTAGGTCTTTCATACTTAAGTTTGGACAGACAAAGTTCCACTCTTTCGGGCGGTGAAGCACAAAGAATACATCTTGCAACACAGATAGGTTCGGGGCTTACAGGTGTTTTATATGTTTTGGATGAACCGTCAATAGGACTCCATCAAAGAGACAATACAATGTTGTTAAAAACATTAACTACATTAAGAGATTTAGGTAACACATTAATAGTTGTTGAACATGATGAAGATACAATGAGAACGGCAGACTATTTAATAGATTTAGGACCGGGTGCTGGTGTTCACGGCGGACAAGTTGTTGCAAGCGGAACACCGAAAGAAGTTATGAAAGTTAAAAATTCCGTTACGGCACAATATCTTAACGGAAAGCTTTCAATACCTATACCGAAGAGAAAGAAAACCAACGGTAAATGGTTATCGATAAAAGGTGCAAGCCAGTTCAATTTAAAAAATATTAATGTTGATATTCCGTTGGGTTTGTTTGTGTGTGTAACGGGAGTTTCAGGTTCGGGGAAATCCACTTTAGTTCATGAAATTTTATATAAATCTTTAGCACAAAAGTTTTACAGAGCAAAAGAAGTTCCGGGAAAAAATAAAGGAATAGAAGGGTTAGAAAATATAGATAAAGTAGTTATTGTAGATCAGTCACCTATAGGAAGAACACCGAGATCCAACCCTGTAACATATACAGGAGCATTTTCTTTAATAAGAGATTTGTTTGCACAAACTCCTCAAGCAAAAGCAAGAGGATATATGCCGGGCAGATTTTCGTTTAATGTTAAAGGCGGACGATGCGAAAATTGTCAGGGTGACGGAACATTACAAATAGAGATGCAATTTTTGCCGGATATTTTTGTTAAGTGTGATGTTTGCGGCGGAAGAAGATTTAATGAAGAAACTTTACAGATAAAATATAAAGGTAAAAACATAGACGAAGTTTTAAATATGACAGTTGAAGAAAGTGTAAAGTTTTTTGAAAATATTCCGAAACTGCACAAAATATTATCTACATTAAACGATGTAGGTTTGGGATATATTAAGATAGGTCAATCTTCAACAACATTGTCCGGCGGTGAAGCACAAAGAATAAAACTTGCAACGGAACTTTCAAGAAGATCTACAGGCAGAACACTTTATATTCTTGATGAACCTACAACAGGTTTACATTTTGCCGATATTGCAAAACTTCTCGATGTGTTGCACAAGTTGGTTTATGCCGGAAACACCGTTCTTGTTATCGAACATAACTTGGATGTTATTAAAACGGCAGACTGGATTATAGATTTAGGCCCCGAAGGCGGAGACGGCGGCGGTAAAGTTGTAGGTTGCGGAACACCGGAAAAGATTATGACAATAGAAAAATCTTATACCGGTCAATTTTTAAGAAAACTTATTTACGGAAAACAAAAATAAAGTTTTAATACAACAAAAAAGGAAGGTACTAAAAAGTACCTTCCTTTTTTATTTAATATTTTTTTAAAACCATTTTTTCCTTTTCATGTACAGAATAATTCCGCAAGTTGAAGCAAGTATTAAAAATATTGCAAAAAACCATGTTCCCGTTTCACCCAAAATTTTTATTTCAGGGAAAGCAACATTCATTCCGTAATAACTTGCAAATATAAGTATCGGTAAAAATATTGTAGCTATTATACTTAAGAATTTCATTGTTTCGTTTAACTTCAATGTTACCGAAGACATATAAATTGCAATAAGAGAACTTATCATTTGTGAATTATAGTTTATTGTTTTATTTAAGCTGTTAAGTTGGTCTGTAATATCTCTGAAATATGCCGAATAGGATTCTCTTATATATTCGTTGTTTTCTCTTGCAAAGAAAGAATACACGTTTCTTTGCGGATCTGCGATTTTTCTCATGGAAAGCAAAACTTTTTTCAAATCGAGAATTTGTTCCATATCATCCGGATGCGGATCTTCCAAAACTTTATCTTCGAGCAAATCTATTTTATCGCTGATTTTTTCCATTGTATGTTCAAGGTTGTCTACCACTTTCGACAAAATTTTGTATAACAATGTTTCCATGCTTTTTAATTCTATCTGCGGTTTCAACATTGCTTTGTGCATTAAACTGTCCAAAAATTCCAACTCTTCGGTATGTGCGGTAACAATAAGGTCTTTTGATAAGAAAATATCAAGCTCGTACATTGACTCATCGAACTCCGCCAAGTTCATTGTCTTTAATCTTATACCGTGAGTGTTAACGAAAAGGTAGTTGTCGAACTCTTCAACTTTAGGGTTGTATAAAGGGAACAAACAGTCTTCAACCGAAAGTTCGTGAAACTTAAATGTATCGGTAAGAAGAGCAATTTCATCCGTGGACAAATCGCCTTTTTCCAAAGTAATATCAACCCATAACAAAGACGGATTGTTACTGTAAATTTTATTTATATTTTCGATACTTTCTTCTTGTTGGCATATACCGTTGTTTACAAAAATAGACTTTATCATAGCACACAACCTAACCGTTTAATATATGATAAAAAATTTTACAAAATAAAACTATTTAAGTAAAGGCAAAAAACAATTTGTAACAAATTACAATATCAAAATTTTTATTGTTTTAAATTGAAATTTAGGTGGTATATTATATATAATTAATAAAATTGTCAGTATAAAAGAGGTATTATGAAAAAAATAGTATATGTTTTTTCTGCGTTTGTTTTATTTTCGTTGGTTTCCTGTGTAACGGCAGATAACAATTCGAAAAAATCCGCAGATAACGGTTCAAAAAATGCTGCAATAGAAAATATTTTGAACAGAAAAAGCGTAAGACAATATTCCGATAAAAAAGTAGAACAGGAAAAAATAGATACCATATTAAAATGTGCAATGGCCGCTCCCAGCGGAATGAACAAACAACCTTGGGAAATTTTGGTCGTTACCGATAAAGAAAAATTGGAAAAAATCGCGGAAATTGCACCGAATGCTTCATACAGTAAAAATTCTCAACTTGCAATAATCGTTTGCGGTGACAAAAATATCAGTGAAAGATTTTGGGAGCAGGATTGTTGTGCCGTAACAGAAAATATTTTGTTGGCTGTGGAAGCTTTGGAATTGGGTGCCGTATGGTGTATGGCTTATCCTTCCGATGAGAGAGTAGCAGGTATCAGAAGTTTATTCAATTTACCCGAAAACATTATTCCGCTAAACATTATTCCTATAGGTTATCCTCTTACACAAGAACAACCTAAACAAAAATATAATGCAGATAAAGTACATGTTAACAATTGGTAGTAAATAAACGGAGAAAAAATGAGAATAGGAACTCTTCTTTTAGAATTGATTATCGTTTTAGCTATAATCTTTTGTTTATATTACATTTCCATGAACAGAACAAAAGCGGCATTTACTAACGAAAAAGGGCAACTTATTACCGAAGATATCAAAAGTATAGTAAAAGATGCAAACAGAGTTTCCGCCGGTGCAATAAGTCAAAAAAGAGATTTGGAAGATGTACTTAGAGCGGGAAGTTACAGTGCCGGTTCAAAAAGTCAAAGAACAAAAAAAGATTTGGAAAAGAAAGTTAACAATATGATAAAAAAATATAACATAAAATAAATTTTGGTGAGAAAAAATGAAAAAAATCTTCTGGTTTATTATAAAGTTTGTTGTTGTTTTAGCAATATTGGCAGTAGCCGGATATTATTCGTTCAATATTATAATGTCGGGCTTTGTCAGAGAAAAATCCGAAGTTTTGGTACCGGATTTGCAAGGTAAAAATTTGGTTGAATGTTTGGATATGCTTTCACAATCCAAACTTGCATTGATGAAAGACGGATCCGAATTTAATCAGGATGTTCCTGCCGGTATTGTTATAAGGCAAGTACCGCCTGCAGGTATGAATGTTAAAGAAGGTAAAGTAATAAAAATCGTTATAAGCCAAGGCGGAGAAATAGTTTATGTGCCGGACTTAAAGGGTCAAACAATAAGATCCGCAACTATATCGCTTCGTTCGTTAGGCCTTGTTTTGGGAGAACTTACAAAAAAATCATCTGCAAAATACGAAGAAGGTATTGTATTAAGTCAGGAACCTCCTGCAGGTTCTACAATTGAAAAAGATTCTTCCGTAAATGTGTTGGTATCTAACGGTGCACCGACCGACGGAACTGTTTTAATGCCCGATTGGTTCGGTAAATCCGCCGAAGAAGCAAAAAAATGGGCAATAGACGAAAATTATGAAGTTAAAGTTATTTCAAAAAGAACGACTCTTGCCAATCCCGGAGAAGTTTTTAAACAGTCTCCTAAATTTGATGAAAGAATAACAAAAGATACAAAAATTACTTTTTATGTAGCAGATGAAAAGAGTGCTTTAGTGCTTGAAGATAAAACTTTTGAATATGTTGTTCCGGAAGGGAAAGAAAATAAAAGAATAAGGTTGGTATTGAGTGATGAAGGCGGAGAAAGAGATATTTTTAATGGAATAAGAGCTCCTCAAACTACGATATCCGTTCCGGTTAAAGTAAACGGTAAAGCAACGGTAAAAGTTTTTATAAATAATGTTTCTATAGAGGAAATAGAATTTTAATATGAAGAAAATTTTAATAGCACCGTCAATATTATCCGCAGATTTTTCTAATTTGGCAAAAGATGTTGCCATGGTTGAATCTGCAGGAGCAGACTGGTTACATATAGATGTTATGGACGGTCATTTCGTCCCGAACATCACTATAGGACCGGTTGTTGTGAAATCCATAAAAAAACACAGTAAATTATTTTTTGATGTTCATTTAATGATAACAAATCCCGAAAAATATTGGGAAAGTTTTTATAAGGCCGGTGCGGATTTAATTGTTTTTCATAATGAAGTTTCGTGTGACAAAAAACAATTAATACAAGAAATAAGAAAAGCCGGTATAAAAGTCGGTGTATCTATAAAACCGAAAACTTCGGTAGAAGATATTTTGGAAATTTTACCGTTGGTGGATGTTGTTTTAATTATGACGGTTGAGCCCGGTTTCGGAGGGCAGTCTTTTATGGCCGATATGGTGCCTAAAATTTCTTCTTTAAGAAAAATTATAGATGATAACAAATATAATTGTTTAATAGAAATAGACGGCGGAATAAACGACAAAACAGCAAAGATATGTATTGATGCCGGTGCCGATGCTTTAGTCAGCGGAAGTTATATTTTTGCGGCACAAAATCCGCAACAAATTTTAAAAGGTTTAAAATCTATATAGTTATGAATTTATTAAACGGATATAAAAAGATACTTACAATAACAATTTTAACGACAGTTTTATTGTTCGCTCCTTCGGTATCTTTTTGTAAAAAAAATAAAAATAAACAGCCGGTTCAGGAACAACAGGTTGAAGAACAAGTCAGTCAGGAAAAAGAACAACAAACCGTAAACGGTGATACGGATAAAGAACAGGCACAATCAAATAATTCAATGATTGATGAAACAGATGAACAATTCAAAGAGTATATTGCCCAAGCCGATAAATGTTTAAATTATGCATTAACAGCATGTGAACAAAATAATTATGAAGATGCAAGTGCCAACTATCATCAATTTTTAGAAAAATTAAACTCATTAAATTTGAAACCGGAAGAAATAAAATTTTTACTTACCGACTGTGAAAATATTTTAAGAAAAATAAAACACATTAACGGTCTTGAAACGGATAAATCTCATATAAACGGTAATGAGGTATTTGAAATTTCAATGGATTACGATGAAGATATTTTGAATAATTGGATAAACAGATACAGTAACGGAAAAGCCGCACAGAGTATAAGAATCGCACTTGAAAGAAGCGGCAGATACAAAGATTTGATAGTATCCGTATTAAGAGAATACAATTTGCCCGAAGATCTTCAATATCTTCCGATTATAGAAAGTCTGTTTAACAATAATGCAACATCAAAATCCAAAGCGGTCGGTATGTGGCAAATAATGGCACACAGAGGAAAAGCATTAGGTTTACAAATAAATTACTGGGTTGATGAAAGAAAGGATCCTATAAAAGCTACAAGGGCCGCGGCAAAATATTTAAGAGAACTTTTTGTTTTGTTGAACGATTGGCATTTGGCATTATCCGCATATAACAGAGGAGAATACGGACTTATAAGAGATATGAAATTTTCCAATTCTTCTTCAATACTTGAAATGAAAGAAAGAAATGCATTACCGAAAGAAACACAAAATTATGTTCCTCAGTTTATTGCTTCAGTAAAAATTGCTAAAAATCCCGAAGAGTACGGGTTTACAAATTTGGTTTATCAGGAACCTTTAAAATTTGATACGGTAGTTATAGATAAAGTTATAGATTTAAAAATTGTTGCCAAATGTGCAAATACAACGGTTGAAGAAATAAAAGAATTAAACCCTTCGATACTTGCTTGGTGCACACCGCACGGATACAAGGATTTTGAGTTGCATTTGCCTTACGGAACAAAAGATATTTTTTTGGAAAACATAGCAAAAGAAAAAGATTTGAATCCTAATCCGGGTTTTATAAAATATTCCGGGTTTTATAAAATATAAAGTGAAAAAAGGTGATTATTTGGACAAAATTGCAAGAGAATTTAAAACAACTCCCGCTGCAATAAAAGAAGATAATCCGAAACTAAAGAAGCAAAAATATTTGCAACCGAAACAATCTCTTATTATAAGGCCGGGAAGAAAATATTACAGTAAGTAGGAATATATGAGAATAGTAATAAAAATAGGAACAAGCACACTAACCGATAAAACGGGGAAATTAAATATTCCCTATATAGACTCTTTTGCAAAAGAAATATCCAAGCTTAAAAAAGAAAAAGATATTGATATTATTTTGGTAAGTTCCGGTGCAATAGGTGCGGGGCTTGGATATTTGAATTTAACAAAAAAGCCTAAAGAGTTAAGAAAAAAACAAGCGCTTGCTTCAATAGGGCAACCTTTAATAATGCAGGCATACAGACAAGCTTTCAAACCTTTAAATTTAATGGTTGCACAAATTCTTCTTACAAGATACGATTTTGATGACAGACAAAGATATATAAATATAAGAAATTCCATAAACGAGTTACTTTTAAGAAAAGATGTTATTCCTATAATAAACGAGAATGACAGTATAGCCGTTGATGAAATAAATTTCGGTGATAACGATACTTTAAGTGCAATAGTGGCATCTTCGGTTCAAGCGGATATGCTTTTTATTTTAACGGATGTTGACGGACTTTATGACGGTATACCTAAAAAATCAAAAATAATAAGAACAATAACGAAAATTACCGATGAGTTGTTGGAAATAGCAAGTCCGGATTCAAGCAGCGGTAAAGGTACCGGCGGTATGAAAACAAAACTTATTGCCGCAAAAATAGCGGCAAGTTCCGGAACAACAACATTTATTACAAACGGTTCCAAACTTAATTTAATAGAAGATGCCGTTAACGGTAAAGATATAGGAACAAAAATTTTGCCTAACAAAAAACTTCAGTCAAGAAAGTCTTGGATAGCATTCGGGAAAAAAGCAAAAGGTTTTGTTCTTATAGATGCAAATGCAACCGTTGCAATAAGAAACAAAGAGAAAAGTCTGTTGGCTTCCGGAATAATAAGTGTGGACGGAACTTTTAACAGAGG
>CACWKJ010000056.1 GCA_902761395.1 uncultured Elusimicrobium sp.
GTTATACAAGAAGAATCCGGAGAAGCTTCAGCTGCACAATAGTAATAAAAGCTGAACATAAATATAAAAAGACAGGGAATAAAATCCCTGTCTTTTTTTATTGTTCTGTCATTGTGAAGGACTTTAGCCCTGTGGCAATCCGGTCGTTTGCTGTTTCTGTACCTCAATTTCGCAGTCTTCACCCCGCAACCGGATAACCCCTGTAATTTGTACTAACTAATTATTGTTGTGTTTTGTCATTCCGGACTTGATCCGGAATCTATAGAAAATATGTGCCGCAGGCACACCGAAATTACTGATTACTTAATTGTATTAGGAAATCCGCTGTTATGTGTTGCATCTTCAATAATTACACAATTTGATTTATCAACAAGTTCCAATGTCAACTGATAAGGGATGATTTTATCTTTTTTACCTATATAGTGAGTTTGTTCTATATCCGGGGTAGTATCTAAATCCAAAGAATCTTTTAACGGAACATAATTAAAATATGTTGTCCATCTCGTATGATTTAAAAGACCGGCAACAGTTATCCATTTAATAACATTCAGTTCCTGCCTGTATTGGTTTATTATAAGCCCGCAAATTAAAGCGCCGCCAGAATAACCTATTAAAACAACTTTTTTATCACCTGCAATTTGTTTTATTGCCTGAGCCATGTTATCGACTATTTTCTGTGAAAATCGACCGGTAGTCCAGTCGATATTGTTGCGGCCGGTACTTTTAATGTATTGGCAAGGTCTTGCCAAATACACGACATTGGCGTTGGTATCGTTAAAAGCAATGTTTCTTAAAAAATAACTTCTAGGTGTCGGGTCTGTCGTCGGATATCCGTTAGAAGTGTATGCATGGCCGTCACCTTCAACATAAATTCTTATAGGCAAACTTTCATCTTCCGTTTTTTGCCAACTTGCCAAAACATAGTCGTCCGTAGTTATTTCTTTGTATGAAAAATTTTCGGGCGGTTTTGTTTGCATCGTGGAACAAGAACAAAGCAAAAAAACAGAAGATAAAAATATAAAAAGTTTTTTCATGTTATTTTATTACCTGTTTTAACATATCGTCGTTTTCAATAAAATTTATTGCTCTGTCGAAAGAATCTTGTTCCGACAAAACCGTATAATAATTTTGTTTTATTGCAGGTGCAAGTTTTAATGCCTTTATAAAATCTTCTTTGTTTATCGGATCTTTAGATACAAAATTAAAAAATCCTGTTTTTAACAAGAAATCTTTTACTTTATCTTGTTGATTATTTTGTAATAATGAACATAAGTAAGTCGCTGTTCCAACCTGTAAACCGTGCATTTTTTGATTGGTACAAACCGCATCAAGAGCATGAGATATTAAATGTTCGCTTCCGCTTGCCGGTCTTGAAGATCCGGCAATTTCCATTGCTATACCGCTTAACACAAGCGAGTTTACCATTCTGTATTTAAATTCGTTATCTTCAGGTTTTAAGTCGTTACATAAATATACTATATCCAACGAATTGTGTGCCATAAGACCTGCAAAATCGTTAAAATATTCATATCCTTTTAAAAATGATTGTTTCCAGTCCCACAGTGCCGTAATTTTTGAAATAGTGTCACCTATACCGGAATATATTGAAGATTCGGGAGCATTGGATATTACATCAATATCTGCAACTACTCCGTAAGGTATTGTGGATTTTACACTTTTTCTTTTCCCGGCAACAAGTAAAGAAGTATTGGGACTGCAAAAACCGTCGTTGGATACAGATGTCGGAACTGTTATGTAAGGCAATTTTAGTATATGTGCACAATATTTTCCGTAATCAAGCGCTTTACCGCCGCCTATACCTAACAATACTTTAGTGGTGGACGGAATTTTAAATGCGGTATGTATGGCATTTTCTATGTTTATATCGGAAATGTTATCTTTATGAACAATTTTTATGTTATATTTTTCAAGTCCCGGGTAAAGTTTATCCGCAACTATATTTTCTATACCGTCACTGAAAAAAAGAGCAATATCGGTAAAGTTTCTGTCGATAAGATATTTGCCTATTTTTGCAATTTTCCCGTTACCGATTTTAAGTAAAGAAGGAATATTTATTTCTTTATTGTTCATATATGCTCCTGATATAATTTAAAATGTCGGTAAAATCTTTAAAAGGTTCCGTTTTTATATTTTCTTTCCTGCATAATTCCAAAAGCATATCTTTTGCAAAAACAACATCTGCAATTTTTGCGGATTTAAAGTCCGGCTTTCCGTCGCCGGCATATACGGTAAAAAAACCGTCATCTTTTAATTTTTGAACTATTTTTTCTTTGGATATTCCCGTATTTGAATTGTAGTAAGGTGAAGTTTCTTCCGGTGCAACAAGTTTCATGCCGTCTTGTTGAGAATATGTTGCATCGTTTGAAACCAAGATAATATTATATTTCGATAAAGCATCGGCAATTCTCTTTTTTATGTAATAGTTTGTTCCCGCACTGCAAATATAAAAAGGAATTTTTTTCTCCATACAATATTTTGCCGTATCGTAAAAGTACGAATCAACTTCTATTGCGGAAATAAAGTCATCCAATTCCTGTTGGGTTAAATGTATTTGAGAAAATATTCCTGTAAGTGCATCAATATGTTTTATTTTACCGTTAAGATAATCGTTCCATGGTGCAAGAGCATCTTTTTTATCTTTTAAAAGGGTATCTATTACCATATAAAAGAAATCTTTTTTTGATATGGTTCCGTCAAAATCACTTATTAAAACAATTTTATTTTTCATAATAATTTATTATATAAAATTTAGAGTAAATTTTAATTAAAAAAGCAACATGTTTTTTCTTGATTTACCTTATAGTATTTTTATAAAATTATATGGTTGTTATAATTTAAAAACCGGGTTAAAAAATATATGAAAAACTTAATGAAAATATTTTTGAATAAAGGATATTTTCCTTTTTGCGTATCTCAATTTTTAGGCATTTTCAATGACCAGTTCTTTAGAATAGCATTGGCTATTTACATAATGATGGGCGCAAATTCCCTGTCGCAGGGAACAAGATATTTCTTTGCATCGTTTTTGATAGCGGTATTTATGTTGCCGTCGTTACTGTTTTCGGCAACAGCCGGTGAAATTGCCGATAAGTACAGAAAAGATATTATTATAAGAATTGTAAAAATCGCTCAACTTTTGTTGGCTTTTATAGGAATAGCCGGTTTCTTGTTGCACAGTGTTACGATTTTATTAATAGTATTATTTTTAGCAGGTACCATTTCAACTTTATTTTCTCCGACAAAATACAGTGCTATTCCGGAATTTTTGAAACAGGAAGATCTCGTTGCCGGAAACACAATAATTCAAGTCGGAAATTATATTTCAATGTTGTTGGGAATTATTTGCGGTATATTGGTATATTCCGTAGATAGAAGTTGGCTTTTTCTTATATATTTGGCGGTAGCGGTTATAGGATTTATTGCTTCTCTTTACATTCCGGAACTGAAAACGAGCACACAAAAATTTAAAATTTCAAAAAATTTCATTAAAACGACAATAAAAAATATGCATTACTTAAAATATACAAAAGACATCTACATGTGTATTTTAGGTATATCGTGGTTTTGGTTCATCGGTGTTGTGTTGGTTTACCAAATTCCGAACTTTGCGGAAATCGTTTTAAAAGGTCAAAAAGATTTGTATACATTTTTGGCATTGCTTCTTACATCGGGAGTTTTTGTGGGAGCATTACTTTCATATTTCTTGTTAAAGAAAGAAATATCCGTAAGATATGTTCCGATATCAGTAGTTTTAATGACATTATTTATAGTGGACTTATCGTTTAGTGCAAAATATGCACATGTTGCATTAACAACAAACATTGCATTAACCAGCTTTCTTTCAACTTTTTCCGGTATAAGAATAATAATAGATGTTTTTGCATATTCGCTTTTTGCGGGACTTTATATCGTTCCGTTAATAACAATGTTGCAGGTGTTGGCAAAAAGAAAAATCAGAGCAAGAGTATTTGCTGTAAACGATATTGTTAATGTACTGTTTATGATAGCAGGCTCTTCCGTTTGTTTCTTGTTTATAAAGATGGGACTTGCTTTCCCTGTAGTTTTAACGATAATAGCAATATTTAATGTGCTTGCCGCTATATACATAAGTACTCTTTTGCCTGCACACCTTTTAAGAATAATAGCAAAAAGATTTATAGATATTTTGTATAAAATAGAAGTTGTCGGTATGGAAAATTTTGAAAAATGTAAAGGCGGAACTTTAATTATTGCAAACCATACTTCTTTGATAGACGGTCTTATTCTTTCTGTTACGTTTGGAGAAAAACTTTCGTTTGCAATTAACAGTGATGTAACAAACAAATTTTGGTTAAAACCTTTCTTGAAAATAATAAAATATTTCCCTGTAGATAACACAAATGTGATGGTTGTTAAATCGATAATCGATGAAATAAAAGAAGGCGGAATAGTGGTAATTTTCCCGGAAGGAAGAATTACTACTACCGGCGGACTTATGAAAGTTTATCCCGGTCCCGCCGTTATTGCCGACAAAAGTGATGCCGATATTTTACCTATATGTATCGAAGGAATACAATATTCCGATTTTTCATATTTCGGAGCAAAAACTAAAAGTAAAAGACAAAGAAAAATTAAACTTACAATTTTGCCTCCGAGAAAACTTGATGTAAACCAATCGTTGTCCGATACAAGAAGAAGAAATATTGCCATGACAAAACTTTACGATATTATGTGCGAAATGAAGTTCGCAAGCAATTTTTCCGATAAAACTCTTGTTGAATCTTTAATAGACAGTTTATCTTTAGTCGGAAGAAGAAAAGAAATATTGGACGATATTAACAGACAACCTATAAGACTCGGCAGATTTTTAGGTGCTATATTTGCTTTTGCACATAAGATAGTTAAACAAACGGAAAATAAAGAGTATGTCGGAATTATAGCAGCCAACACAAAAACAATGATAGAAATATTTTTTGCTTTGTCGGCACTGAACAGAGTTCCGGCAATGATAAATTTTACCGACAGTATCGAAAATATTCTTTACAATTTACAAAATGTCGGTATAACAAAAGTTTATACTTCAAAAAGATTCATAAAAGCTTCAAACTTGGAAAATTTAATAAATGCTTTAAAAGAAAATAAAATAGAAGTTATTTATGCCGAAGATATTAAAGACAGTCTTACATTATTTAATAAGGTAGCGGCATATATAAAATCTTATTTTCCGAGAACATATTATAGAAATATTTGTTCTACTTTCGACGTGTTTTCTCCGGCCGTTGTATTATTTACGTCGGCATTTAAAGGAAAAAGTAAAGCGGTGGTTTTATCACACAAAAATATACAAGCTTCCAGAGCACAACTTTCAAGTGTTATGGATTTCGGTATTATGGACAGTTTCTTTAATGCAATGCCGATATTTTCTTCATTGGGCCTTGTTGCAGGAACACTTTTACCTATACTTAGAGGTATAAAAGTTTTTGAATATCATTCACCGTTACACTATAAGATGGTATCTGAACTTGTGTATGATACGGATTCCACCGTTTTGTTGGGAACGGACACTTTCCTTAACGGGTATGCTCAAAATGCTCACCCTTACGATTTTTATTCAATAAGATATGTTATAGCCGGAATAGAAAAACTTAAAGAAGAAACAATACATATTTGGGAAGAAAATTTCGGTAAGAGAATTTTCGAAGCATACGGAACAACGGAAACAGCTTCTACTATTTCAATAAACACGCCCATGTATTTTAAAGAGTACAGCGTGGGAAGATTTTTGCCGTCTGTCGAATGTAAATTGGAATCTACCACGGCTTTTGTAGGTTCAAGCCATTTGTTGGTAAAAGGTCCCAATGTTGCAAATTGTTATATAGAAAACAAACAGCTTGTTTCCAAAAAAACCGAAGGGGAATGGTTTGATACAGGTGATATTGTTGAAGTAGACAGAGAAGGTTTTGTTTTCATGAAAGGTAAATCAAAAAGGTTTACGAAAGTCGACGGAGAAAGTATTTCTTTAACGGAACTTGAATTTAATATATCCAATATTTGGAAAGAATCCAAAAATGCAGTGTTAACGGTACAGAACAACAGAAAAAAAGAAATTGTGTTGTTCACGACGAACCAATCTGCGACATTGGAACAATTACAAAAAGAAGCTCAAGAACAGAAAATTGAAAATTTTGTTTTACCGAACAAAATAATTGTCGTAGAAAAAATTCCTATTATAGGAACAGGTGCTACCGATTATACGAAGTTACACGAAATGTTTAAGGAACTTAACAAATGATAAATACATTAGTAAAAATTTTGATTAATAAAAAATTAGTAATTGCTTTATC
>CACWKJ010000057.1 GCA_902761395.1 uncultured Elusimicrobium sp.
TCCGCAAAACAAGTTCAGGAAACTTTAACGGCAATAAAAGAATCAAAAAAATTGTTCCCGGAATGTAAAACAATTTTGGGAGTATCAAATATATCGTTCGGGTTGCCTTCAAGACAAACAATAAATTCAACTTTTCTTAAAATGGCAATAAATGCCGGTCTTGATTTGGCAATATGCAACCCGAGTGTAGATTGGACAATTGATGACGAATATGCAAGAAACCTTTTGTCAGGTAAAGATGAAAATGCCAAAGAATATGTTGCAAAATATGGTGCAGTGGTAAAAAAAGCCGCGGTTGAAGAAACAAAACTTTCCCCTGAAGAAAGATTGTTTAATGCAATAATAAACGGCGATAAAGATTATATTAAAGATTTAATCAGTGAACTTATAAACAGCGGTGTGGAACCGTTAACAATATCAAACGAACTTATTTTAAAAGCATTAAATGTAGTAGGCGACAAATTCGCGTCAAAAGAGTATTTTTTACCGCAGGTTATTATGGCGGCGGAAGCATCACAACTTGCTTTCAGTTATATAAAACCGTTACTTAAAAAAGATAACCAAAAAGTTGCAGGTAAAGTTGTTATGGCTACAGTTCAGGGTGATGTTCACGATATCGGTAAAAATATAGTTTGTGCCGTACTTGAAAGTTTCGGATTTGAAGTTTTCGATTTGGGCAAGAATGTAAGCAAAGAAGAAATTATAGAAAAAGCCAAACAGGAACACGTAGATATTATAGGGTTGTCCGCACTTATGACAACCACCATGATAGAAATGGAAAAAGTTATAAACTTAAAAAAAGCACTTAACATAGATGCAAAAATTATGGTTGGCGGTGCACCGTTAACTCAAGAGTTTGCAAACAGTATCGGTGCGGACGGTTATTCAAGAGATGCAATTGAAGCGGCAAAAATAGCAACCGAACTTTTAAAAAAGAAATAAAAATGAATAAAGATAAACTGACATTATTATTGGCAAGTGCAGTAACATTGTTATTAGGTCCCGGAGCGGGACACTTAATAATAAAAGAATGGAAAAGAGCAATATTTTTTATTACTCTTGCAATGGCACTGCTTTTGATATTGGCAAGCACATTTATTTCATCTGTAGGGCAGGAAACATTGGAAGCGGTTGCAACTTTTCAAAACATTGAACAATTCAAAAACATTTATTCCAAGTTTCAGGAAGAAAATCCCAACACTATGTTAATATTTAATATATTTTTTGCGGCTTTGTGGGCATACTCGATAGTAGACTTATTCAGAATCGCAAGACAAAAAGGTGTTTTTACAAAAAAAGAACAATGAAAAAAATATTTTTATTAATTACATTATTATTTCTAAGTACACAAGTATATTGTGATGTGTTTAAAGGAGTTAAATTTATGAACTTTAAAAACGGTTTAACGGCTGTACTAAAAAAAGATACATCGGTTCCTATAGTATCGGTATATATTTGGGTAAAAACAGGTTCAATAAACGAAACACCCGAACAAGCGGGACTTTCTCACTTTATAGAACATCTTGTTTTTAAAGGAACAAAAAATTTCCCCGGCAATACCGAAATAATGGAAAACATTGAAAATATGGGCGGATATGTAAACGCCGCAACTTCAAAAGAGTACACTTGTTTCTATATAGACATACAAAAAGACGGATATATTCAAGCAATAAAAATGCTTTCCGATATGGTTACAAATCCGTTGTTTCCGGAAAAAGAAATAGTGCCTGAAAGAAAAGTTGTTATAGAAGAAATCCAAAGACACAAAGATAATCCTCACTCTCAACTGTTTGAAAAGTTTATGACAACAACATACAAACAAGCCGCTTACAAAAACAGTGTTATAGGAACAGAAGATGTTATTGCGAATATCCCGAGAGAAGAAATAGTAAAATATTTTAAAGAACATTATATTCCTTCAAGAATGGTTATTGCCGTTGTCGGTGATATAGATATTAAAGAAACAAAAAAAGTTATATCGGAAACTTTAGGGCAGAACCAAAACACCAATCCTAACCTTATTGAACCGAACATTATAGAAAAAGATGATACCGGCACGGAACTTATTACTGATGATAAGTTGGCACACACATATATGTTGGCAGGATTTTTGGGACCTGATATGTCATCGAAAGATATTTATGTTGCCGATGTTGCTTTAAATGTTTTAGGTGCGGGAAAATCTTCAAGATTAAACAGAATATTAAAAGAAGAAAAGCAGTTGGTATATTCCATCAGTTCATCTTTTATGACACTTAACGGAACGGGAACCGCATATATATCGGCAATTTTCGATAAAACGAACTATGAACAAGTTAAAGATGCTCTTATTCAGGAATTAGACAAATTTACAGCCGAAGGACCTACACAAGAAGAGTTGCAGAAAATTAAAATAAATATGAAATCGGATTGGTTGTTCGATTTACAAACGTTCAACGAACAAGCAAGTTTGATGGGATTTTGGAAACTGTTTAACCATTTGGAAGTTTTTGAAAAATATTTGGAAAACATAGAAAAAGTTACTGTTGATGATGTAAAGAATTTCATGAAAAAATATTATTCAAAAGAAAAATTATCAAAGGTGGTAGTATTCCCTAAATGAAATATTTTTTAACAATTTTATTATCTGTTATATTATTCAGTTCTACAAGTTTCGGAGGAACGAAAATGGAAACATTCAGCTTAAACAACGGAATTAAAGTTATATTCAAACAAACAAAATCGGTTGAAATATTATGCTTAAAAATTCATTCTCCCATATCGGTATTGAATGAAGAAAGTTCAAAATCGGGAGTAACTTCTTTGTTGTATAACACAATGAACAAATCAACAAACAAAAGAAATGCCGAAGTTTTGGCTACCGATATAGAAAACTTGGGTTCTTCCATTTCACCTGATGTTGAATACGATTATTCCGGTTGGACATTAAATTGTATGAGCCAATATTTTGACGAGTCCTGTGAAATTCTTTCCGACATAATTTTAAATCCCGCTTTCGATTCAACGGAAATGGGTAAAGAAAAAGAGTTAATGATACAATCCATAAAAGTAAGACAAGACAGTATAAAATCCGTAGCAAGAGATAAATTTATATCCGATTTTTATAACGAAAAAAATCCTTACTCTAAAATAAAAAGCGGTACCGAAGAAACTTTAACCGGTTTAACACAACAAGATTTAAAAGATGTTTATAACAAAATATATTCAACCAAAGGTATGGTTATTACCGTTGTAGGAAACATAAAAAAATCAACTCTTAAAAAAACTCTAAACAAATATTTCGGTCAAATGAATTTAACACAAGAAAAGCCGACAGTTTCTTTTGAAAAAAATCCCGAAAGAACAGGCGAAGATACAATTGTAAATTCTAAATTTAATCAGGCATTTATAATTTATGCTTACGATGCACCCGATGTATTAAATGAAGATTCCATAACATTAAAAATGATAAATCTTGTTTTAGGTGCAAGAATGACCGGCAGACTGTTTATAGAACTCAGAGAAAAGTTGGGACTTGCTTACGAAGTTAACTCTAATTATCCCACAAGAATAGGTGACAGTTACTTTGAAATTTATATCGGGTTGGACAAGAAAAATGTTGATATCACCAAAAACGGTATAGAAAAAATTATGACGGATTTATGTAACACAAAAGTTTCCGATAAAGAATTAAACGACACGAAAAATTTCATTAAAGGAATTTATCTTTTATCTCATCAGTCCGTTGAAAGACAAGCATATTATCTTTCCGCAAGAGAAATGTTGGGCTTGGGTTACGAATATGACGATAAATATATAGATTTGTTATCTAAAGTTACTTCGGACGATATTATAAAAGTTGCAAATAAATATTTTAAGCAAAAACCGTATAAATTAATACTTATGCCAAACTAAAATTTATATCAGGATATAAAGTTATGAATTTACCTAAAATTAAAAATTTTCCGTTCACTTCCGTTTTGGGGTGGTCGGTATCAAGGTATGATGTTTTTAAAAATTGTAAGAGACAATATTTTTATTCTTATTATTCCAAATTCGACAGAGAAATACCTTTATCCAAAATACAAAAATTGAAATCGTTAACTTCGGTTGCTCTTGAAACGGGTAACATCGTTCACGATTCAATAAGAGATTTACTTGTAAGATTACAAAAGACCGCAAAGCCTATAAGCAGACCGAACTTTTTAAGATATGTAGCAAAAATGGCGGAAGAATATTGCAACAGCAAAGATTTTTGCGAAGTATATTACAAACAAAGAAATTCCGTTACCGCACAAGATCTTATTCCTCAGATAAACAGAATAATAGAAAACTTTTTAACAAGCAAAAGGTTAAAATGGATATTCGAAACGGCAGTTCCGGAAAGCAAAAATTGGATAATCGAGCCGGGCGGATTCGGAGAAACGAGAATAAATAACTATAAAGCATACTGTAAAGTGGATTATCTTATACCGGTGGGAGATAAAATTTATATTTTAGATTGGAAAACCGGCAAAAGAGATGAACAAAAGCATTCAAGACAGTTAATAGGTTACTCTTTATGGGCAAGTTACCATTTTAATACCAATGCACAAAACATAACTTCAACAGTTGTATATTTATCCCCCTCATACGATGAATATACAGTAAACTTAACCGATGAAATGTTGGCACAGTTCCAACAACAAGTTGAAGATGAAACAAAACAAATGTACGAATATCTGCAGGATATAGAAAACAATATTCCCAAAGAAAAAGACTGTTTTGAAAAAACAGATAACGAATTTTTCTGCAAATACTGTAACTTCAGAGAACTCTGTAAAAACAATTTTTAATAAACACTTGACAATTAATACAAACAAATGTATAATATACAAAAATAAGTATTAAAGGAGATATAAATGAGTAAAGATGAAAAGCTTAAAGCGTTGAATTTGGCATTGTCGCAAATAGAAAAAGATTTCGGTAAAGAAGCAATAATGAGATTGGGTGATACATCAAACGAAAATGTTGAAGCGATACCTACGGGAGCATTACCTTTGGATATAGCAATAGGTATCGGCGGTATTCCGAGAGGAAGAATAATAGAAATTTACGGACCTGAATCTTCGGGAAAATCCACACTTGCAATGTGTATAGCGGCACAAGCACAAAAACAAGGCGGAATAGTAGCATACATAGATGCGGAACATGCTATGGATCCCGATTATGCGGCAAAATTGGGAGTAAATGTAGATGATATGCTTATATCTCAACCGGATTCAGGTGAACAAGGCCTTGCAATAGCCGAAAAACTTGTTTGTTCCGGTGCCGTAGATTTAATAGTTGTAGATTCCGTTGCAGCCCTTGTTCCGAGAGCCGAAATAGAAGGTGAAATGGGTGATTCTTTTGTTGGTATTCAAGCAAGACTTATGAGCCAGGGTTTAAGGAAACTCACACCTGTGGTTTCAAAATCAAAAGCTTCAATTATATTTATTAACCAGTTAAGACAAAAAATCGGTGTTATGTGGGGCAACCCCGAAACTACACCCGGCGGACTTGCACTAAAATTTTATTCTTCGGTAAGACTTGATATCAGAAGAATAGAAGCAATAAAGAAAGGTGACGAAATTTTAGGTAACAGAGTAAGAGTAAAAGTAGTAAAAAATAAAGTTGCAGCACCTTTCAAACAAGCAGAGTTTGATATTATGTTCGGTGTCGGTATAGATAAAACAGGATACCTTGTAGATATCGGTGTAGCAGACGGTTTTATAGAAAAAGCAGGTTCTTTCTTTACATATAAAGATGAAAGATTCCAAGGTAAAGATAAGTTCAAAGAATATTTAGCAAATACTCCGGAAGTGGCATACGAATTAGAAAACCTTATAAGAGAAAAACACGGTTGCAAAAAGTTAGATGATATCGATACACCTATTGATGCGGAAATTGCAGCACCTGCAAAAGCAGAAAAGAAAGAAAAGAAATCCAAGAAATAAAAATATGAAATAAAAAAAAGAGGTAGAGAAAATTCTCTACCTCTTTTTTATTTAATGAAGATTATTCATAAATGATGTCATCTAAGTAAATGATGAATCCGTTAGGATTGTCATCTTTAGATGCTGCGAAGCAGAATCCACCGATTACGTGGCTCAAATCTTTGCCTGTTAAA
>CACWKJ010000058.1 GCA_902761395.1 uncultured Elusimicrobium sp.
TTGACAAAATTGTTTCCGAGAGTATAGTTTTTAATAATGCTTATGCTGTAGGAACGAGAAGTATATTCGGACTTTATTCTATTTTTGCGGGATTTCCTTTAATACCGGGTTTCCTTTCGGGAAATTCCGATTATGCTTATAGTTTAGAATTAAAAAATTTATTTTCTATTGCAGATATATTCAATAATAAAGGATACTATACGGCATATATTCAAACTTCTCCAATAGATTCAAACAAGTATTTCGGAAGGATGGCTAAAACAAATTTCGGAATGAAAGAAAGTTATTCAAAAGAAGAAATCCCGAATTGTATGCAGTATGAAGAAGAATCTTTTTACGGATACGATTATGATTTATGTGTGTTTATAGATGATAAAGTTTCTAAATTGTCTAAAGAAGAACCTTTTTTTATATTGGCTTTTACGGGAACAACACATGTTCCTTTTAATAAAACAACGGATGAGTTTGAAAAATATCCCAGAACAACGGAAGAAAATAAATATTTGAATTCGTTATACTATGCTGATTACTCAATAGGACAATTAATCGAAAAAGCAAAACAAAACGATTGGTTTGATGATACAATTTTTATCTTTGTTGCCGATCATGTTCCTAATGGTATAGAAAAGGGGAATACATTGAAAGATAAATTTCATATTCCTAGCTGGATATTATCCCTACATTGGCACACATGTTAGGTAAAGATTTAAAATTTACAACTTTAGGAACAAATGCTTTAGATGAACATGCAAGTCATTGTGCATTTATTTGTGAAGGTAACAATATTGCTATTGTTGAAGGAGGCAATACCATGAGACATAACAGACAAACCATATTGGAAACAAATGTTGAAAAAGATTCTGATGTTTATAAAAAATTAGAAGAAAAAGTTTTATCTTTTGATAAAGTTGTTTCAGACTCTTTCAAATATAACAGATGGTTTGAATAAAAATCTAAAATTAATTATAAATTCTTAAACAATACTGTAAAAGTAACATTTAATTCCGTTAATAGTAACAAGATTTAACAAATGTGTTGAATTTTTATATCATATTACCAAACCTTATCTTTAAAGAAATGATCAAATTTGATAAAATAATAATATATGAAACAATTACTAAGAAAGGGGGACAAAAATGAAAAAAATTATTAGTTTAGCGGTAATGTTTTTGTTTGCCGGAAGTATTTGTTTTGCCCAAGTAAAAAATTATAAAGCGGAAGGTTCTGAAGATATTCCGTCAAATAAGACACAGGATGAAGTCGTATCATCGTTAACAGAGAGATTAACCAAAGAAGCTATAGAAAGTTCCGGCATTAAATTGAGACCGTATAAATTATCGAAAGACGAATACAATGAATTCGTTAAATCAAACACTAATATTGAAATTAAAAATAAAAAAATATTTTTTAAGAAAGGTCGTGTGCAATGTTCCTATGTCAGATTGTTTGTTCAAATGGATGCTGATGAGGCAAAAAAATATTTGGATAATTTGAAAGCGGCAAAAGAAGCCAAGAAAGAAAAAGAAAATGCAGACACTAAAGTTCAGCAAGAAGTTCAAGCAACAAAATCAGTAGAAAAAGCAGAAAAAACTGTTACGCCTACAGTAAGTGAAATTTTGGATACCCCGCCTGCTGAAGCTAAATCTGTCGAAGGTAAAAAGGATAAAAAAGCAGATAAAAAAGCAAAAAAAGAGGCAGAAAAGAAAGCAAAGAAAGAGGCAAAGGAAAAAACTAAAGAAAAAAAATCTGCTGACAGCAAAACAAATGCGGCACCCGCAACCGATAATAAAATCAAAACCGAAAAACCGGAAAATGTTACAAGCAGTGTCGTAGTAAGTGAAGTTAATGTTTTTAAAAATAATATGTCTATAGATCAGGCATTGGAAGAATCATACAAAGTAAAACAGGAAACGAAAGGTTTATTGGATAATTTTGACAAGACATTGGAAGAAAGTAAGAGTTTGGATACTAAAGCAAAAATATCCGAAACAGCTGTTTCAATAATAAAACCGAAGATAGAATATTTAAAGTTTTTTCAAACTGAAAGATTTGCCGATGAGAATGCTGACAAAGCAAAGGTTCTTTCCGTTGGCCCGATTAAAGAAGATGCAGAATATTTTATAATAAAAATAATATATCTTTATACGAAGGAACAACCTGTTATGTCTAACATAATATATGATATTTCGGATATTGATCTCGAACAAGCAAAATTGTTGCATGATACTCCGAATAACTTTGTGATAGATCCGTTGTTTTCTGTGGAAGAAGATGAAACAGGTAATGTTCAAAGAGTTTTAACAGCATTTAATGTAAAACATACTGAACTTATGAAAGAACAAACGGTAAAGGTTTCTACAAAAGTAAAACCTTTTAGTGAAATTAAGAGATTTGAAGTTTATGAAAATATATTAAATAACAAGCAAGAAAATAAAAAATAAAAATCGATTTTAACTTGTTGGAGACGGTTTAATGTATAAAAAAGTTGCAATTGTCGGCAGACCTAATGTCGGCAAATCAACATTGTTTAACAGGTTTATCGGTAGAAAAAAAGCTATAGTTCATAATATCGCAGGAACAACAAGAGATAGAAACGATTATGAAGTAACTTGGAAAGATAAGCATTTTATAGTTACCGATACCGCAGGTTGGAGTACCGAAGTTTCTGAATTTTCAGAATCTATGAGTCAACAGTTAAATTTGGCAATAGAAACTTCCGATATAATTCTGTTTGTTGTTGATGGTAAAGCAGGTATTCATCCGTTTGAACCGGTAATTGCAAAGTCAGTTAGAGCAAGCAAAAAGCCTGTAATACTTGTTGTAAATAAAATAGATACTTTTGCCGAAGAAGTAAAAAGTTTAAAAAGTTATGAATTTTATCAGTTGGGTTTTGAAAATATTATATCTGTATCATCTACACACGGCAGAAATATGGTTGAATTGTTGGAAGCGATATGTGACATGATAGGCGATAACGATGTTGTTGAAAAACAAGATAATTTATTAAAAATAATATTTGTCGGAAAACCTAATGTCGGTAAATCTTCGTTGGTAAATTCCATAACACAACAAAACAGATGTATAGTTCACAATATTCCCGGAACAACAAGAGATTCTCTTTCGGTTCACGCAACTTATGAAGATACGGATTATTTGTTAATTGATACTGCCGGTCTTCACAGAGGCAATAAACAAAAAGATGACTTGGAATATCTGTCTACATTAAGTACAAATTATGCTATGGATGAAGCCGATATTGCCGTTCTTGTTGCGGATGCGGAACAGGGAATAGGTGAAACGGAAGCAAAAATATTGGGAATGATTATAGAAAAGAAAAAACCGTGTATAATAGCCGTAAATAAATGGGATTTAATAGAAGATAAAGAAGATAGAATAAGATTATTCCAACAACAGTTGGATGAAAAATTAAAATTTTTAGATTGGGCTGATATTATATTTATTTCTGCTAAAACAAGACAAAGAGTAGACAGAATATTTAAACTTGCACCGGTAATTTATAAAGAATATTCCAAGATGGTTCCGCAGGAAGAACTTAACGAAGCTATGAGGTATGCTACGGATAAAACTCCTTTTACAAGAAAAGGTAAAGTTTTAAAAATAAAAGATATAGAACAACCGGTATCCAAACCTCCGACATTCAGAATTGCCGTAAATGATTTGGAGTTAGTACATTTTTCATATAAAAGATATTTGGAAAATATATTAAGAGAAAGATTCTCTTTTAAGGGAACGCCGATAATTTTAAAGTTTAGAGAAATTTCGAAAGAGAAGTTTAAAGAGTAGAAAATGTTAAAAATAATTATATATTTATTATTGGCATATTTGTGCGGAGCAATTCCGTTTGGTTATATAATTGCGAAAGTATTTAAACATGTGGATATTAGAACTATAGGTTCAGGAAATCCGGGTGCTACAAATGTTTACAGAACTATAAGTAAACCTTTGGGTGTTTTAACATTGGTATTGGATTTGTTGAAAGGATTTATTCCGGTATATTTTACCGTGTTGTTAAATCCGGGTTCTGTATGGTTGATAATAGCGGTTGCTTTTGTTACAATAATCGGTCATATTTTTACTGTATTTCTAAATTTTAAAGGCGGTAAAGGTGTGGCAACAGGTTGCGGTGTATTTTTGGCATTGAACCCTTTAGCAATATTAATTTGTGTTTTGGTATTTGTTTTATTTTTAGTGATATTCAGGTATGTTTCTTTTGCTTCGATAATGGCGGCAGCAACCTTACCTGTAAGCTTGTACTTTTTGAATTCTGTGACCGAAATCGTAATTTTTGCAACTATAATTTCAATATTGGTTATAGTTCGCCATATAAGTAATATAAAAAGACTTTTAAACGGGACTGAAAATAAAATTTACGGAACTAAAGTTACAAAATAAATAGAGGAAAAAAATGAAAATATCTGTTTTAGGTGCAGGTTCTTGGGGAACGACCCTTGCATGTTTGTTGGCAAATAACGGGAATCAGGTTTACCTTTGGGAAATAAATAAACAAGCTGCGGAAAAATTAGATAAAGAAAGAGTTATTCCGTTTATAGGCGGAGCAACTATTCCTGAAAACGTTGTGATTTCAAGTGACTTAAATGTTATAAAAGAAACCGAAGCGGTATTGTTTGTTGTGCCTTCTCATTTTTTGAGATCAACCGTAATGTCTATAAAGAAATTAAATATAGATTTAGGTAAAAAACTTGTAATCAGTGCAACAAAAGGTATAGAAAACGAAACACTGTTAAGAGTATCTCAAATAATAGAAGAAATTTATCCTGATACAAAAGATAAAATTGTTGCTTTGTCAGGTCCGAGCCATGCTGAAGAAGTATCAAAACAAATACCTACTGTTGTAACATCTGCATCAAAGAGCGAAGAACTTGCTGTAAAAGTCAGAGATTTGTTTATGAATGATTATTTTAGAGTTTATACACAAGATGATATAGTTGGTGTCGAGTTGGGTGCATCTTTAAAAAATGTTTTTGCTGTTGCCGGAGGTATAATAGACGGACTTAATTTTGGCGACAACACCAAAGCAGCAATAATATCAAGAGGATTGATAGAACTTATAAATTTAGGTGTTGCTTTAGGCGGTAAAGAAAAAACTTTTTACGGACTTTCCGGTGTCGGTGATTTAATGGTTACATGTTTTTCCAAACATTCAAGAAACAGAAACCTCGGTGAAATGTTGGCAAAGGGTAAAACGCTGGAACAAGCCGAGAAAGAACTTAAAATGGTTGCCGAAGGTGTAAAAACTTGTATGAGTGCTTACCAATTGGGCAAAAAATTAAATATCGATTTGCCGATAATAAATCAAGTTTATGAAGTTTTATTTAATAACAAAGATGCAAAAAAAGCGGTATATGATTTAATGACAAGAAGTCCGAAAGCGGAATAAGGAATAAATATAAAATGACAAAAAATGATTTAATAGAAAAAATTGCTCTTTTGATGCCTTCAAAAAAGGAAGCAACAATAGTTGTAAACAAATTGTTTGAAGAAATGTTAAATGCAATAATAAACGGGGAAAAAGTTGTAATTACCGGTTTCGGAAGTTTTAATTTGTTGGTTACACAAACAAAAAAAGGCAGAAACCCTAAAACAGGTGAAACAATACTTATAGAACCTAAAAAGAAAATAAAATTTAAACAGTCTAAAGAGATATTTAATGCTTGAACCGGATAAAAAATATTTAAATATAAGTGAAGTATCAGAAAGAACGGATGTTCCCGCTCACACGTTGAGATATTGGGAGACGGAATTTAAACAATTAAAACCGGAAAGACATTCCGGAATAAGAAAATATTCTCCGTTGGATGTGGAGCTTATTAAAAAAATTAAAGATTTATTGTATAATAAGAAGTACACAATAGAAGGTGTAAAGAAGTGCCTTACTGTTGACAGAAGAAGAAAAAATATGTCTAATATGCAGGTTGGTGTTTCCGACTCAAAAATTCTTGAAGAAATAAAACAGGAATTAAAAGAAATTTTAGATATTCTGGAATAGTTGGTCGGGGTGTAGCACAGTTGGCTAGTGCGCTCCCTTCGGGTGGGAGAGGTCGCTGGTTCAAGTCCAGTCACCCCGACTTTTTTATATATATGAAGTTTTTTCGTTTAATAATCTTATCTTTAATAATATCTGTTTCAAATGTATATGCCGGCAGTATGTCTATCGATGAAAAAGAGTTAGATACAGATCAAAAAGTTGCCTCTTTTAGTCAACAAAATGACTGGATAAATATTGATTCATATATAGATTACACAGGAATAACCGAATTTAAATACAACGATCAGGAATTTTTATTAACGCCGTCCTATTTTGATGTTTTCGATTATGTTCCAAACACAGACAATACATTAATAGTAACCGACAGTTTAAAAGATATCGTAAGTATTAAAAGTGAAAGTGATGTTAATATACAGGTTAAATATAATGATAGATATGGTAATGAAATATTAAACGGATATCCTAAACTGTATTTTAGAAAACAAAACTCGTCCGACTCCTGGACACAAGCAAGTTGCACCTTAATAAGCAATAATATTTTTAGTAGTGATTTGTCATTAGATTACGGCAGTTACGATTATTATGTAGTTGCCGATAACGATAATTATCCTAACGAATATATTTCTCCCGTAAAAATATTTGTTGTTACGGAAAGACCTCATTCTTTTGTTAATCTAAATCCAAACTTGCAGGATGGTAAAGGAAACTCAAATACTGTTTTAAATTTCAGTTGGAATGTTACCAAAGGTGTTGAAAGTGATATTTTAAAATACACACTTCTTTTAGGTACATCGGAAAACTCAATGCAAGAATATGATTTGGCGACACAAAATTATTATACCGCAGAAAATCTTTCTCCAAGAACAAGATATTATTGGAAAGTTGAAGTTGAAAATCAGTATGGTGTAAAATTGTTAAACCCTGTAACATACGATTTTGTTACTTTGGGTGAAATCCAAAAAGCTTACAATGCTCCTAATCCGTTTAATCCTAAAAGAGGACAAAATACAAGGATATTTTTTGAAATGCAAGAAGACGGTAATGTTGAGCTTGATGTATATTCCGAATATGGCGACAAAATTTATCACACTTCTCAAGATAATTTATCAAAAGGTAATAATGAAATATTATATAACGGAAAAGATGATAACGGTAACATATTGTATAACGGAACATACTTGTGTGTGCTAAAGAAAAAATATTCAAACGGCGGAAATAAAACCGAAAGATGCAGATTGTTAATAATAAAATAATTCTAGTTTTAATAATATCAATATTAGTTGTTCAAAATATATATGCTACGGGAACAAGAAAAAATTTCCTTTCTCACGGTCCGTCTGTTTCCTCGTTTTCTCAAGGGGAAACAGCATTGAACTCTTTGGATGATCCTTCAATAATCTATCATAATAGTTCATTGCTCGGGTATTTTGACTATAACAATGTTTCTTTATCAAGATACAATTTGTTTGACGGAACATCGTACAATGCCGCAGCAATCAATTACAGACTTTTGGATAATTTGTTTTTAGGGCTTTCTGCTACAGATTTGGCAAGCGGTGATGTTGAAATAAGAAAAGATCCTTTTGACAGTCCTAAGACTGTTCAAACAAACCAATGGGCATATATACTTGCGGCGGCAACAACAATAAAACCGATAGATACTTCAATAGGTATAAACTTGAAATATATTTATTACGATTTGTACGAAAAAAAAGACGGTGGTTTTGCAATGGATATCGGTTTATCAAAATATTTTGATAATGTAGACATAAAATATACTCAGGCAAAATTCGGCGTAGGTTTATCTATGCAAAATATTTTGGGAACAGGAATAAAACTCGATGAATATAACGAAGGTTTTCAATATATATTCAGATTATCAACATTAATGGAAATACCAATAATATACAGATTGGAAACAAAAGATACTTTAACCTTATCTTTGGATTTAAAAAACGAAGACAGCTATAATGAACTTTTTGCCGGTATTGAATATAAATTTATAGAAAAGTATGCAATAAGATGTGGTTATTATCCGGAACATATTACTGCAGGTTTTGGTATAAATATTTCTGCATTTACCATAAATTATTCTATGGATTTCAATGAATTGGATTTAATAAACAGGTTTTCATTGGCATACAGATGGAATAAGAAAAAAAGATTGAAAAATGAATTGGAAAAAGAAGCGCAAACTGCACTAAACCAAGACAAAGTTTCACAACAACAAGCACAAGAAATGTTCGATAAAGCAAAAGAATTTTATAATAAAAAACAGTATTTATATTCAACGGACTTGTTGCAGAAAATAATAATAGATTATCCTAATTATGATTCCCCGAATGTTTACTGCAATAAAATAAAGAAATTAATGAATGAAAAAGCTTCTTCAAGTTACGAAAGTGATTTTGACGAGTTTGCTTATTGGGCAGGTTACAAGAACTATTATGAAGGAAATTATGATCAATGTTTAAAAGAGTGGATGAAATATCTTCAATTTGATAACAAAAACAAAGAAATTACGGAATATTATAATAAAGTAAATGCTATTGTAACCAATTCAATTGAAGAACAAAAAAAGAAACAGTTTGAATATGAAGCAAATACTTTACTTAAAAACGGAATAATTTTATATAAGAACAAACAGTGGGTTGAA
>CACWKJ010000059.1:0-5892 GCA_902761395.1 uncultured Elusimicrobium sp.
AAACACAAAAGTTGTAGATGATTATTCCGTTTTCGGTAAAGCCAAGAATGTTTGTTATGTAAAAGCAAAAGAAGACGGTTACCTGAAATTTTCAAATACGAGAAATATAGGAATAGCTTCTTGCTTGTTGGGTGCCGGAAGACTGAAAGTTGAAGATAAAATAGATCCCGTAAGCGGTATAATTATTCATAAAAAATCGGGTGATTTTGTAAACAAAAACGATATAATATTTGAGTTACACCATAACAAAACAGATGTTGATAATGTTACGGAAATATTAAATTCTTCCTATAGTGTAAGTAACGAGAAAACAGAGCAAAATAAAAAAATTAAATATATAGTAAATTAAAAGGAGAAAAATTGCAAAAGAACAAGTGGATACTTCAGGATATAGATAAAGATTATTTATATGCTTTACAACAAGAATTAAACTTACCGGAAGTTGTGTTAAAAGTGTTATTGGCGAGAGGTATTAAAACTTCCCGTGAAATAAAGGATTTTGTCTTTCCCAAAAAAGAAGAATTGTTCAATCCGTATCTTCTCGGTGATATGTACAAGGCAGTAACAAGAATAAAACAGTCTATAGAAAATAAGGAAAAAATACTTATATATGCCGATAGAGATGTTGACGGTATTACATCTTTGGCCGTATTGTATAATACGATTTTTACTTTAGGCGGAGATGTCGTTTGGTATATTCCTTCAGATGAAGGTTACGGGCTATCTTGTACCGTATTGGATAAATATAAAACCGAAAATGTAAAACTTATAATAACCGTAGATTGCGGAATATCCGCTGTTACGGAAATAGATTATGCAAACAGTTTGGGAATGGAAGTTATTGTTACCGACCATCATGAACCTCCGCAGGACGGGTTGCCTAAAGCATATTGTGTTGTTGATCCTAAGGTTACTGCATGCAAATATCCTTTCAAAGAACTTGCCGGTTGCGGAGTTTCTTTTAAAGTTTCTCAGGCATTAATGCAAACATACGGGAAATATTTTGATAAAGAAATTGCGGTTTTAGCCGGTAAGAATGAACAATTTTATTTGATAGTTCTTGTTAACGATATAGTTGTTAAAGAAGAAATTTTGAATAAACCGGATCTGACAAATTTTTCAAAAATTGTTACAAATTCAAAAAATTGTATTGAAAATGCAGAGAACAAAGATATTGAAATAATAGAAATTGAAGAAGAAAAAGATATAAAACAAATTGCTTACGATATTTTGAATAAATACAGAAATAAATGCTTTGACGACGATGGAAGAATGTTGGAATTTTTTGAAAATAATGTGGATTTGGTTGCGTTGGGAACAGTTGCCGACATTGTTCCGCTTACAAGCGAAAACAGAATATTAGTTCAAAACGGATTATCTATACTTAACGATAATTATTCAAAAAGATTGGGTTTGGGACACATATTTGAAGAATATTTGAAAAATGGTCAGGTGTCTGCAAAATCGATATCCTGGAAAATAGCTCCTATCCTAAATGCTGCTGGAAGAATGGGAAAAGCTTCGGTTGCGGCAAACCTTATTCTTGCAGATGATAACTATAATGCAAACAATTTTTTTGTAGAACTGAAAAAATTAAATAATGACAGGAAAGAGTTACAAAACGAAAATATAAAACAGTTCAACATTTTGTTAAAACAGCAATGTGATGTAGAAAAGGATAATATACTTGTTGTGTCTGCATCTAATTTGGCACATGGTGTTACCGGTATAGTTGCTTCGCAAATGGTAAAGTTATACGGAAAACCGGTAATTTTGTTCATTGAAGATCAGCAAAAAGGTGAAGCAACTGGTGCTTGCCGATCAATAGACGGTTTTGATATCGTTGCAGCTTTAGATAAAACAAAAGATTTGCTTGTTAAGTTCGGAGGTCATAATCAGGCGGCGGGACTAACTATAGAAATTAATAAATTAGAAGAGTTTAGAAAAAGAATAAAACAAATAGCAAAAGACCATATCTCAACGGAAATGGTTGCAAATAAAGTAAATGTTGATTGTGAACTTAAAATTACGGAAGTAAACAGAAGAACATATAAAGATTTAACCGTTTTAGAACCGTTTGGAGCATCAAATTCCGTGCCGGTATTTTTATTGAAATCCGTTAGTTTTGAAGAAATTTCTATTATCGGTCAAACACAAGAACATTTAAAATTAAAAATATGTAAAGACGGTATAAGTATTCCGGCAGTGTTTTGGGGTGCGGCAAAATATATAGATGATTTCGGCTATAAACAAAAATACGACATTTTATTTAATATGGATTTGAACAGGGATGCAGTTCAGTTAATAATTTTGGATGTAAAAATAGTTTAGAAATCTTGAAGTTTTTAATATTATGCACTAAAATTTAGTTATAAATAAATTAGGGGGGAAAATGGCAAAACAAATTGAACCTGTAAAAATTGCAGTAATCGGCGGCAGCGGTATAAGTGAAATAAGCGGAATAGAAAATGTAAAAGAATTTGAAATAGATACTCCGTTCGGAAAACCGTCGGCACCGATAACAATAGGAACGATTGATGATGTGCGAGTTGCTTTTTTGCCCAGACATGGTAAAGGTCACACTATTTTGCCTTCGGAAATAAATGTAAGAGCAAATATATATGCTTTAAAATCTTTGGGAGTAGAACAAATAATTGCATTAACCGCGGTAGGTTCTTTGCAGGATAAAATAAAGCCCAAAGATTTCGTTATTCCTGAACAAATTTTCGATAGAACAAAAAACAGAATAAATACTTTTTTCGGTAACGGTATAGTTGCACATATCAGTTTTGCCGATCCTTTTTGTAACGATTTGAGAGATATTGTTCATAAAGCGGTTACCGAACTTGGAATAGAACATCATTTCAGTAACACAACTTATGTTTGTATAGAAGGTCCTCAATTTTCAACGAGAGCAGAATCCAAAGTTAACAGAGCAAACGGTTTTTCCGTTGTGGGAATGACTGCAATTCCCGAAGCCAAACTTGCCAGAGAAGCTGAAATTTGTTATGCAAATGTTTCTTTGGTTACGGACTACGATGTGTTAAAAATAGGTGAAGAAGTAGATGTCGAAAAAGTGTTGGAAGTTATGGATGCAAATGCAAACACTTGCAAAAAACTTATTAAAAATCTTATACCTAAAATGGCAAAAAGAGAAATTAAATGCGGTTGTCAACATGCTTTAAAAGATGCCGTTCAGTCTGCACCGGAAACGGTAACGAAAGCTCCGGCATACAAAGATCTCAGTTTGTTTTTGGATAAATATTTTAAGAAATAATTCGGAATTAAAATTATGAATAAAAAACAAGCATATAAGCAATTGTTGGATTTTGCCAAACAAGCAGCCGAAAATTCTTACAGCCCGTATTCGAAATTTAAAGTCGGTGCTGCAGTATTGTGTGAAGATAACAAAGTCTTTTGCGGAACAAATGTGGAAAATGCATCTTACGGTTTAAGTATGTGTGCCGAACGGGTTGCTGTATTTACTGCTGTTGCTAACGGTTGCAAAAAAATAAAAGCTGTTGCGATATATTCAAAAAAAGGTGATGCTACTCCGTGCGGTGCATGCAGACAAGTTATATCGGAATTTTCAAAAACGGCGGATATTGTTTATAACACAAAAGGAGACAGTTTTAAAACAGTAAAGATATCAAGTTTGTTGCCTAAATCTTTTGATGTAAAAACATTAAAAAAATGAAAATAAAAAACATATTGTTTTGCTTATTTTTAATGCTTTTGCCTGCGATTTGTTTAGGACAGGATTTTGTTTTAACCAAAATATCCGGTGACAAACAACTTGCCGTCAGAGGAACGGAAATAAAAGATAATCTTGTTGTTTGTTTGACGGACAAAAACAATGTTCCTGTTCCGGATGTAAAAGTTAACTTTATTGTTGCCGACGGTTACTTTCCGAACAATAAAATATCAAAAGACAATTCAATTCAAGAAGAAACAATTGTTACCGATGAAAACGGTTATGCAAAATCTAAAATTTTTATAGATAAAAAAGCGGAAGATAAAGTTGTTGTTATAGTAAATGTCGATGTGTTGGCAGAACCTGTTTACTTTACGGTTTCCGTTTTAAGCAAGTATTGGATTTTGTTAATGATTACAACAATGTTGGGCGGAGCGGCATTGTTGCTTTTCGGTATGTTTAAAGTTAATTCCGCTTTCCAACAAATCGCAGGTCAAAATATTAGAGCAATACTTAGAAAATTTACAAGTACCAGATTAAAAGGTTTTTTTACCGGTTTTATAGTTACCGGAATAAACCAGTCGAGTACGGCAACATTGTTGTTACAAATTACACTTACAAGTGCCGGTGTAATGACATTCTTTCAAGCAATGTCTGTAACAATAGGTGCATCGGTAGGTTCTACCGTTACGGGACAACTTGTTGCATTTAAACTTGTTGATTATGCTTTGATTATTACGGCGGTAGGTTACTTTTTATCTTTTTTTTCAAAGAGAAGGAAATTAATAGAAATCGGTGATGCTATTTTCGGGTTCGGACTTTTGTTTTTCGGTATGAAATTGATGTCTGATTCCATGCTTCCGATAACGTTAAACAATGAACTTTTGGCAACGATTGCTACTTTACAATCTCCGTTATGGTTAATACTTTTCGGTATATTTTTTACCATCCTTACACATAGCAGCGGTGCAACGGTAGGAATAATTATCGTTTTGGCATCATCGGGAATATTGTCTTTACTGCAGGGTATTTGTGTTTGTTTGGGAGCACAAATAGGAACATGTTCCACTGCAATAGTTGCTTCTCTTACACAACCGAGAAGCGGTAAAAGAGTTATGCTTTGGCATTTGGGATACCAAATTTTAGGTGTAATTTTAGTGTATCCTTTTATATCTTTTGTTTATTATAAAGGAGAACTTTGTTGGGTATATTTCGTTAAATATTTTACTTCGACTTTTATCTTTTCAAACGATATAGCAAGACAAATAGCTATGTCGCACACATTGGTAACATTGTTTACCGCTTTTATAATTTTGCCGATAGTTCCGTTATTACATAAATTTATGATGTTTGTTTATCCGAGTTCCGCCGTTGAAAAACATTTCGGAACGGCATTTATAGATGAAAAATATATAGAAGAACCTGAAAAAGCTCTTAAATTGTCTAAACAGGAAATTGAAAGATTGTCGGAAATTGTTTCGGATGTAATGAAAGATTCCATAAATGCTTTAAAGACAAGACACGAAATAGTTATAGAAAAAATAAAATATAAATGTTTGCAGATATCAAATTTGGTGAACGAAATAATTCCGTACATAACTAAAATAGGACAGAACGAACTTACCGAAAAACAGGCTAAAAGAGAAACCATGCTTCTGTATATAGTCGCGGATTTCGAACAAATTTCAGATATTATAAACAGAAATATTATTTATATATCGCAAGAAAAAATGAGAAGACATTTAAGATTTTCCGATGAAGGTTTGAAAGATTTAAAACACATGCACAATATTGTTTATACCAATTGTTCGAAAATTATAGACGCTTTTATTAAAGAAGATGAGGTCTTGGCAAGAGAAGTAAGCGATGATATAGATAAATTAAACGAAATAATGCATGAATTAAAAAGAAATCACATTGCAAGATTGCATGCCGGTTTGCAGGAATCTATTGATACTTCCAGCCTTCATTTGGATGTGTTGGATCAATATATGAAAATCAACGAAACATTGTTGGATATTGCAATAAATATTTACGATGTTTAACTCTTAAAATTTCTCTTTCCGCAATTTGTAAATACACATAACAAATTTATATAATAATAAGATATTCTTAGGAGATATAAAATGAATATTTTATTGGCCGGCGGAGCAGGTTTTTTGGGTTCCCATTTTTGCGATTTTTTATTGGAAAAAGGA
>CACWKJ010000059.1:5899-7298 GCA_902761395.1 uncultured Elusimicrobium sp.
TGAATAATAAGAAATTTAAATTCAAAAAAACAGATATAACAAAAAAGTTTTCCATAAAAGAAAAGTTTAATTGTGTAATCAATTTCGCTTCAATCGCAAGTCCGATATTTTACGATAAATATAAAATAGAAACATTGCTTGTAGGTTCTTACGGAACATACAATTTATTGGAACTTGCAAGAAAAAACAAAGCAAAATTCTTGTTTACTTCGACAAGTGAAGTTTACGGTGATCCGGCTTGTAACCCGCAGGAAGAAACTTATTGGGGAAATGTTAACCCGATAGGTAAAAGAAGTATGTATGATGAGTCAAAAAGATTTTCCGAAGCATTAATTATGAACTATCACAGAGTTTACGGCCTTGATACAAAGATGGTAAGAATATTTAATACTTACGGCCCGAGAATGAATATGAACGACGGCAGAGTTGTTCCGCAATTTATAAATCAGGCATTAAATAATAAACCTATAACTGTTTTCGGTAAAGGCACACAGACAAGAAGTCTTTGTTATGTGTCTGACTTAATTGCCGGTATATATAAATTGTTAATGTCCAAAGAACATACTCCAGTAAATATCGGTAACCCTCATGAATTGACGGTAAAAGATATAGCTAAAACAATAATAAAGTTAACAAACAGTAAATCAAAAATAATATATAAACCATTGCCTGAAGATGATCCTAAAAAGAGAAGGCCCGATATTTCAAAAGCAAAAAAAATATTAAAGTGGGAACCTAAAGTGGATTTAAATCAAGGTTTATTAAAAACCATAGATTACTTTAAAAGGAGTAAAATATGAAAACAAAAGGTATTATCCTTGCCGGCGGAAAAGCTACAAGACTTTACCCTATAACTTCAACAATTTCGAAACAATTGTTGCCAGTTTATAATAAACCTATGGTATATTACCCGCTTTCTGTTTTAATGCTTGCCGGAATAAAAGATATATTAATAATTTCAAATTCTTCAACTTTACCCAGACTAAAAGATTTATTCGGTAACGGCAATAATTTAGGTATAAATATTTCTTATGCGGAACAAGAAAAGCCCAACGGACTTGCAGAAGCATTTATTATCGGCGAAAAATTTATAGGTAAAGATAATGTTGCTTTAATTTTGGGTGATAATATATTTTTCGGTCACGGTTTTTCTGATATTTTAAATAAAGCAAAAAACAGAAAAACAGGCGCAACTATTTTCGGTTATTACGTAGAAGATCCCTGCAGATACGGAATAGTGGAACTTGATAAAAATAAAAAACCTGTATCTCTTATAGAAAAGCCGAAAAAGCCGAAATCTAATTGGGCTGTCCCCGGACTGTATTTTTACGATAATTCCGTAATAAAAATAGCTAAAAGTATAAAACCTTCGGCAAGAGGGGAACTTGAAATAACGGAT
>CACWKJ010000060.1 GCA_902761395.1 uncultured Elusimicrobium sp.
ATGTATGAATATGATGCAAGTTACGATAAAGAAACCGGTAACATGAGTTTTGTACGAGGCAAAGAAAATCCTATATCCAACGAATCTGCAGTATCGGGATTGGCAGGCGGATATTTATCGCAAGTAACGATAGCGAACCAATCGTTTGCAAACATAGATAACAAAGTTTCGCAAGTAAGAGCAAACTCAAAAATGCCATTATATGCTTCAGCAAACACCAACCAAGTTTTTGAACAAGGCGGAAGCATTGAAAGAGCTTTATGGTTAAGACCTTATGTTGTAAGTGATATGGTTGATGTGGGTGCCGATTCGAAAGTGGATAATACAATGTACGGAACTCTTGCGGGAATAGATTTACCGGCAGGAAAAGACAAATTATTATCTTTTTATTTGGGATATACAGGAGGAAAACAAGAATTCGATTCCGTAAAAACAAATCAAACAAACTACATGTTAGGTGTAACCGGAACATTGATAAAAGATAAATGGTATTTAGGTGCAACTGTTAATGCGGGAACCAACAAAGTAACTGCCGATAATGATTTAGGTTCGGATGATATTGATAACATTACTTATTCTTTAGGACTTAAAACCGGTTACGACTTTGATTTGGGAAAAAATTTCACCTTGCAACCCAATATTATATTGATGTATATCGGTTCAACTTCAAACGATTTCACAAACGTTCAAGGCAACAAAATAGAAGATGACGGAATAAGCAATATATTAATTCAACCCGGACTAAGATTGGATTTAAGTTTAGCAAACGGATGGGCACCATACGGATTATTTGATGTAGCAATAAACACAGGTGAAACATCAACAAAAATAAACGGAAATAAAGTAAAAAGTTTGGAAATGGATCCTTATTTCGAGTATGGGGTTGGAGTAAGTAAAGATTTCTTGAATAGTCCTTGGAGTTGTTACGGACAAGTCAGCGGAAAGAGCGGTTCAAGAAGCGGAGTAGGATTTAATTTAGGAATAAAGTACGCTTTTTAAAATAGCAAAGCGGTTTTAGTAGTTTATATTTTATAGCTATAATAAAAAAACGGGAAGAAATTTCTTCCCGTTTTTTATTAATTACTAATTTCTAATTTCATTTTAGAGTCTTACATCTTCATATTGTTCATATTGCGCGGGAGTAAGTATTGTTTGTATCTGCTTTTTCGTATTTTGTGTAACTCTGAATATATTCATCGATAACTGTGAAATTTCATTTTCTAAACTTGCTATAGTTGCTTCATCCGGTTTTGCTTTACTTTTTTCTTTTTCCAAAGCAGTCGTTTTCGAATCTTTTTCAGTTCTTAACTTTGCAATATAGTCTTTATTTTCGTCAAACAATTTTTGTAACTGAGCCTGTTGTTCTGCCGTAAGAGTTAAATCTTCCGGTTCTTCTTCTTTTTCTTCAACAACAACCACCTTTTCTTTTTTCTTTTTAGAGGTACTTGCAGCAACAGCAATAGCCGTTAATGCAGAAAACCCTAGAAATGTCCAAAAAGCATCTCTTGTATAATAATCGCTGCCATAATAATAGCCGTGATAATTGTGATGTCCGTGATGGCCATGATGAGATGGACGGCCATGTCCGTGATAACTGCTGTGACTTGCGGATCTCGGTGGTGTACTGCCATGCCCTCTGCTTGGCGGAACGGCAAAAGATGATATAGGTAATGCAAATATCAAAAACAAACCTACTATAAATTTTATGATTTTCATTTTAATCCCTCCCTTGTTATGCTTATTTTATAATATTTAGACAAAATAAGCATCAAAAAAGTTTCATAATAAAAAGCGAAAAGATTTTTCTTTTCGCTTTTTATTGTTTTTATAATTTTTGTTATTAAATTAAAAGGAATATTTTGCACCTATATCAAGTCCTACACCTTCTTTAGAACCTGTTGTTCCTGTAAGTTGAACATACCCGCTTAACGGAAGTTTGCTGAATACTTTTTCCATACCGATACTCGCTTCATAATACATATCTATTTCCACATCTCCGCTTTCAGTATCCTCCGTGTTTGTAGATGAAACTTTACAATTGTTGAATGCTGCAGATACTGAAGCATAAGGTAACCATCCGTTTATCCAATCAAATTTAGCTTTAACGGCAGGTTCTATATGAAAAAGATTTATATTATCTGTATGTGAATCAATATTGACATATCTACTAAGTGGTGAATCATCATACACATAAAAGCTTATATCTTTGGGATCCATTTTCAAGTACATCAACATCAAATTCGGTTGAATTATAAATTTTTTACCGACTTTGAAATCGTATCCGCCTTTTACCGATACGGAATAATTTAATGTTTCGGAATCGTCAGTATTGGTTTCATGACTTAACTCTAATTGATTTTTGGCAACGTTTAATCCGGCTTCAACAAAATAAGATTCTTTTGTCCACATACCGCCTAAACCGAAAACAAAAGCTTTTTGAGATATATTAACATTTGTAAATTCTCCACCACCCCATCCATCCGGACAATATTCTTGATATTTTTGTTTGGAACCCATATAACCTAAATATACCTGTGCCGTAATATTTTTGTTTATTGCTAAATCCAATCCCGCTATTGTTCCGTACACATCGTTATCGACTTTCCCGTCTATAAAATCGTAACCCTTAATTTCAACTTTTTCTGTGTTACCGTAAACATTCAAAAATACGCCATCCAAAATACTTTTCTTATCTTCTTGTTGCTCTTGTTTTTTTATTCTTGCAAGTTCCATATTGTTGAACGAGTTTTTAGTTACATTTGTTTGATTGGAATATGCTCCGGATAATGCCGCAACAGGCACTTGTTTCCTTGGGAAAGCTCCCATGGCAAATAATGAAGTTGTAGAAAACAACATAATAAAACTTATCAATAAGAAAAACTTTTTCATTATACCTTCTCCTTACAAAAGATTTATATTTGCGATTATAACATATATTGAAATATTTTGTATAATATACGAACTATATATATTTTTTAGGAGAAATAAAATGAGTATTAGGGTACGATTTGCACCTTCACCTACAGGCGATTTACATATAGGCGGAGTAAGAACAGCACTTTTTAACTATCTTTATGCAAAGAAAGAAAAAGGAACATTTATTCTTAGAATAGAAGATACCGATGAAGCAAGATCTACGGAAGCTTCAACAGGTATAATCATAAATGCAATGAAATGGTTGAAACTTAACTGGGACGAAGGTCCGGGAAACGAACTTGAAAAATATGCTCCGTATTATCAAATGAAAAGAAAAGAGCAGGGAATATATCAAAAATATATAGATATATTACTTGAAAAAGGTTATGCATATAAATGTTATTGTACGCCTGAAGAAGTGGAAAAAATGAGAGAACAGGCAAGACTTGCAAAACAACCTCCGAAATATAACGGACATTGTGCAAACTTAACTAAAGAACAACAGGAAGAATACGAAAAACAAGGCAGAACTGCAGTTATAAGATTTAGAATGCCTAAAGAAGGCAAAATAGAGTTTGATGATGTTGTTAGAGGTCATGTAAGTTTTGAAAATGCTTTGCTTGACGATTTTGTTTTGATGAAAGCTAACGGTGTACCTACATACAATTTCGCTTGCGTAATAGATGATCATTTAATGGAAATGTCGCATGTAATCAGAGGTGATGACCACATTTCAAATACACCGAGACAAATTCACATATTTAAAGCTTTAGGTTGGGAACCTCCTGTATTTGCACATTTGTCCATGATACTCGGTTCAGACGGAGCAAGACTTTCAAAAAGACACGGACACACTTCTGTTCTTGAATACAGAAAAGAAGGTTATTTACAGGATGCATTAATAAACTATTTGGCACTTTTAGGCTGGTCAACGGAAGACAGCCAACAATTATTTTTCGGTAACAGTTTAATAGAAAACTTTTCGTTGGACAGATGTAATTCTAGCCCTGCAACATTTGATCCTTCAAAGTTGTTGTGGATGAACGGAGAGTATATCAGAAGCAAATCAGACCAGGAAATTTATGATTTGTTTATAGATTGGATAGAATATACAAACCAACAGGATTTAATAAAAGATTGGGACAGAGAGCTACTTAAAAAAGCAATTTCTTTGGAACATGAAAAAATAAAATTGTTAAAAGATATTCCGGGGCTTGTAGATTTCTTCTTTAAAGAATTATCTTTTGATGAACAAGCAGTATCAAAAGTTTTGTTATCCGAAACTAAAAAAGACAGTTCTAAAGTTGTATTGGAAGAAACATTAAAAAGATTACCTAATCAACAAGACTTTTCACCGGAAGCTCTTGAAAAATATGCAAGAGACTTGGCAGTAGAGTTAGGGTTCAGTAACGGCAAAGTGTTCCATCCGATAAGAGTTGCAATTTCCGGAAGAACACAAGGTCCGAGCCTGTTCCATATGATGGAAGTTATGGGAAAAGAAGAAGTTTTAAAAAGAATACAGATTACGGTAGACAAATTTTTTAAATAAAAGAGGTACTTAAAATGGATCCGAAAGAACTTAATCAACACTTATTCAGTTTAATCTCTATGTTTGCTTCCGCATGTTGGCAACAAATGGGTAAAATTCCCAGCCAAATGGACGGAAAGATACACAGAGATATAAAATCGGCACAAGTAACTATCGATATGCTTTTAATGTTAAAAGATAAAACTAAAGGCAACTTAACTAAAACGGAAGAAAAGTTGTTGGAAGATACTATTTCAAATTTGCAAATGAACTATGCGGACGAAGTTGCTAAGGGCGATACTCCGAAAACAGAAGAACAACCTAAAGTTGAAGAAAAAAAAGAAGAAGAAAAGAAATAACAATAATTAGCAATTAAAAATTAATAATAAAAAACGGGAAGAATATTTCTTCCCGTTTTTTATTAACATATTGGAAAATGAATATAAAAATTATAAAATAATAAGATAATGATAAAGGTTGAAAATTTATATAAATCTTTTGAAACAAAAAAAGTGTTGCAAGGTGTAAGTCTTGAAGTTAAAGACGGCGAAACACTTGTTATAATAGGCGGGTCCGGAACCGGAAAAAGTATTTTACTTAAAAATCTCGTTGGACTTATAAAACCTGATTCCGGCAAGATAATTATTGACGGTATTGATGTAACAAAAACCGATAAAAAAAATCTTAGAGAAATTCAAAAGAAGATTGGGTTTTTGTTTCAAGAAGCGGCGTTATTTGATTCTTTGACAATAGAAGAAAATGTTTCTTTCGGAATGAAAAATCTTACAAATTTATCCGAAGAAGAGATGAAAAAAAGAGTTTCTGCTTGTTTGAATATGGTAGGATTAAGTTCCGATATAGAAAAATTAAAACCTTCCGCACTGAGCGGCGGTATGAAAAAAAGAGTCGGGCTTGCAAGATCAATAGCTTATCAGCCGAAATATATTTTTTACGATGAACCGACTACGGGACTTGACCCGATAATGTCCGATGTTATAGGTGAACTTATAATTCATTTGAAAAAAGAATTAAAAGTATCATCCATAGTTGTTACTCATGATATGAATTCCGCTTACAAAATAGCGGACAGAATAATAATGTTGTATTTAGGTAAAGTGATTTTTGAAGGAACGGTAGAAAAGTTAAAACAAACTATTGCTAACCCTAAATCGGTTAACGATAAAATGTTAAAACAGTTTGTTGACGGTTCCAGTGTAGGACCGATACCGGTTGAAATGTCTTTTACGATGCACTAGTTGGAAGAAATGTTCTTTTAAAATGAAAATTTTAAAAGTTTTTGCAGTTAATTATAAATTGTACATTGTAAATTATAAATTGTATTTTAAGGGGTTCTTGTGTCTAACGAATTAAAGCTTGGAATTTTTGTAACTATAGGTATAATAGCGGTTCTTATAACCATAATGATGTTGGGTAACTACAG
>CACWKJ010000061.1 GCA_902761395.1 uncultured Elusimicrobium sp.
GGTGTACATAAGCGAAGCGGTACATAAGCTTTAAAAATATGAAGTTATAACTAAAAGTTTAAATTTTTATCGTGACTAACTTAAGTTTTATTAAAAGCTTATGCCTATCCGGAGTTGAACCGGAATAATCAGTTCCGGAAACTGATGCTCTATCCAATTGAGCTATAGGCATATTTTACAGTGTTTTTTCAAAAGCTATTACTCTGCCGATAATCGTTTTTATATAATCCAAAGAGGTATAGTTATATATTTTCCGCAGTTCGATTAACACTCTTTCTTGGTCATGGTATAAGTTATGGTATGATTCTATCAATAACATATCTATAACTTCATTATCTTCTTCATTTCTCGATTTAAAATATAGTAATAAGTCTTTTGCCTCATTAAATTTGCCGGAAAGCAAATACATTTGTGCCAAATTACAATAAATTTCAAGGTCGGTATCTTTGTGGTAAACAAAAGGCATTAATGTCTTTATTGCTTTATCATACTCTTTCTTACTTCTGTAAATATCTACGAGTAAAAGAGAAGATTTTTTATTTTTTTTCTTAATGTTTTCTAAAATTGCCTGAGCTTGATCTCTTCTGCCTATTTCTTTAGCTGATATTGCCATATTTATATAATCATCTATAGATAACTCTTTATTATCGTAAACGGCTTCTTTTTCTGCTTGTTCAAAATAATCCAATGATGCCGAGTAATTTTCTTGGAAATTATAAATGTTTCCCAAGTTTGTTAATGCTTCAAGATTATCGTCATCTATTTCCAAACATTCTTTAAATTTTACTATTGCAAGTTCGTTTAAACTGTTATTTATGTAAATATTTCCCAACAATAATTTGGTTTCTATTTTTTTAGGATATAAATATTGAGCTTCTCTGCCTACTTCCAAAGCTTTTTCTGTTTTTGATAACACCAAATATGATGTAGCCAAATTGTAATAAACGTTATATTTCTCTTTTTTTGATAGTTGATAATCTAAAAGAAGTTCACCTATTGTAGCGGCACTTTCATAATCTTCGTTATCTATATAATATTGTAAAAGTTTAAAGTTTGCTTTCTTTTCCTGTTTTTTGTTTTTTGCCTCTCCCAAATTCGTAATTAAAGCTTTTTCTTCCGCTTGATCACAAAAAGAGATTTGTTGGAATATAAAAAGAGATATTAAGAGTAATAATAAAATTTTAATTCTTTTGTAACACATTTTTTTCATAAGTTTTGTCTATAATAAGTTGTTTTATTTTTCTTAAACTTTTTTTAGCTGCAACAAATCCCGCATCTATACATTCACCAGCTTTGTTTAGTTCTATTGCCGAAATATCACTTACTTTAGGCGCAATTACAATGTCGGACATTGCCAAATTTTCTCTGTCACTTTGTTGCCCTTGAATATAAATTGTTTGAAACAGTGTAAAGAAAACATTGTCATAGGAATTTTTTGTAATGTCGGCACTTACGGCAATCGTTATTATTATGTCCGGATCAAAAAGTTTTGCAACCGATACGGGAATATTTTCCACAAGTCCGCCATCAACCAAAAATCTTTGTCTGTATTCAACCGGAGCAAACAGTCCCGGAATATTTGCACTTGCTCTTGCCGCGGGTGCCACGGGCCCTTCTTTAAAAATAATTTTTTCACCTGTTTTTATATCTGTTGCCACACATGCAAAAGGAGTGTCTAATTGGAAAAAGTATTTGTTACCAATCATCTTGTTTACATAATCTTCCATCTTTTTTGTAGATAACAATTTTTCGGAAGTAACCATTGTTATTAAAGAAGGTATACCCAAATTGCTGATATCGCTCCATTTAATATCTTCACCTATTTTCTCCAAATCTTCTATCTTAACTCCGGAACAATACAAAGAACCTACCAAAGCTCCCATACTGGTACCTACAACCATATCTATGGGAACATTAGCTTCTCTTAATGCTTTTAAAGCACCTACATGAGCAAAACCTCTTGCTCCTCCTCCGCCTAAAACCAAAATAACTTTAGGTCTTTTTTCTTTAGGAAGATTTATGGTTTTATAATACATGTGGTTTACCAAGAAGTCTTCCTGATCAAAACAAAAAGCAGTATTACCAAAAAATAATACAGCAATAAGACTTATTATTAAATAAAAAAATTTTTTGTTTCTATACATCTGTACTTCTATCCCTCTATACTTCAAAAATTGCTTTGCAATTTTTTATTCTTTTCCCATTACTTTCCATAATTCCGTTAAACTTTTAATATAGTTGTATCTTATGTCCGCTTTTAAAATATCCTGTTCTATACTTTTAACATTTGATTCTTCCGCTTTTAAAAGTTTTTTATACCAAAAGTTATATTCACTGAAAGCTTTTCTTACTTCCAACTTAATTCTGTCTTCTATTTTTGCTCTTTCTATTGATGCTTGTCTTGCTTGAATCTTTTTCTGTTTCAATCTTGAAAATATTGCGCCGCCTTCAAATAAAGGTAGGTTTATATTTAAAGTTACATACCAATCTCTTTCCCAATTTTCTTGGTCATCACCCAACCAATCATAAGATGCGCCCAACATTATTGTCGGAAGTTTTTCCATTGTTATTAAATTTACTCCGATATTGTCCATGCTTTCCTGATATTGTGTTGTTTTTATTTCAGGTCTGAACTGATATGCCCACAAAATGCATTGCTGTAAATTCAAATCTAATTTTTCAACATCGATAGTACCCTCTATATCGATTACGGTATCAAGTTCCAACCCTATCAATGATAACAATTCCCACGTTTCAAGTTCGTATTCGTGTTCCAATATATCAAGCTGATTTTGTAAAGTTGCATCGTGTTTTTTAGATAAATAATCTTTATAAATTTTTATTTTTTCTTTTAATGCTATGTTTTTATAAAATTGTGCCTTTACGTTTGCAATAACTTCATTCTTTTGAATTTCTGCATTTGTTTTAGCTTTTTCATGATTTATTCTTGCCAACTTGTTTGTTGCCATTGTTTTTCCGCCGTTATAAATCGGTTGCCATAAAGCTAATTTTGTGGAATAAAAATAGTCTCTGCTGCCAATAGGCAACAAAATCGTTGCGGGCAAATAGTGTGAGTTTATTAATGTTTCAACATCGTTGCTAAATCTTGATATATTGAAATTTAAATCCAATTTCGGGAAATATAAAGATTTTGCTTCATTTACTCTCTGTTCCGCATACGACACTGCTTCGTTGGCAATCAAAATATCTTGATTGATGTTTAAAGCAAGTTGTGTACACTCGTTTAAAGTTAGTACTCTTTCAACACCTTGTGCAAAAACCGGTGATACTGCAAACAACAACAATAAAATAAAATATTTTTTCATTACTTTACCCTAACCAATTTTTTTAAATCCGATATTTGTTTCAATATTGATTTTTTCGATGTTCCGCCGTAAGAAGTTTTAGCATTAACAATATTTTTAACATCTATGAATTTATATAAGTCCGACTCAATTTCTTTTGAAAACTTTTTATATTCTTCAACAGTAAGTTTATCCAACGTTTTGTTATTATCCATACAATAATGAACTATTTTTTGAACTATACCGTGTGCCGTTCTGAAAGGAATATTTTTTCTTGCCAAATAGTCTGCAATTTCCGTTGCCTGCAAAAATCCTTTTTCGGTACTTTTTAATGTTCTGTCTTTTTTGAATTCGAGTGATGCCATAATGTCTGTAATAACTTCCAAACACAATTTTATTGTATCTGTTGCATCAAATACAGGCGGTTTATCTTCCTGCAAATCTCTGTTGTATGCAATAGGAAGCCCTTTCATTATTGTAAGCATTGCCGTTAAATCGCCGAACACTCTGCCTGCTTTACCTCTTATAACTTCGGCTGTATCCGGGTTTCTTTTTTGCGGCATAATAGATGAACCTGAAGTGAACATATCGTCTATATGTATAAAATTAAATTCAACAGAAGACCATGTAATAATTTCTTCCGCAAGTTTGGATAAATGAACTGAAATTAAAGATAAATCAAAAATAAATTCCGCACAGAAATCTCTGTCGCTTACACCGTCCAAAGAATTTTCGCAAGGTCTGAAAAATTCCAACAATTTTGCTGTATAATTTCTGTCTATTTTAAAAGAAGTTCCCGCAAGTGCGGCACTTCCCAAAGGCATAACATTTACTCTTTTTAAACAATCTATAATTCTTTCTTTATCTCTTTGTATCATCCAAGCATAAGCAAGTAAATGATGTGAAGCGATTATAGGTTGTGCAGGCTGTAAGTGAGTATAGCCCGGCATTATAACATCAATATTCTTTTCCGCTTTTTGTACAAGCACTTTTTGAAAAGCATTTAACATATCGAATATTGTTAAAATTTCTTTTCTTATATAAAGTCTTAAATCGGTAGCTACCTGATCGTTTCTGCTTCTTGCCGTATGCATTTTACCGCCGATGGCACCGATTCTTCTTATAAGTTCTTTTTCTATTGCGAAATGGATATCTTCTTCCATAGGAAGAGTCCATCCTTTAGATAAATCTTTAAGTATGGAATTTAATCCTGCAATAATTTTTTTACCGTCGGAAGCAGGTATAATTTTTGTTTTTATTAACATTTGCACATGTGCAATTGAACCTTCAATATCGACTTCCGCCAACCTTTGATCGAAAGAAAATGAACCGATAAACTGTTGAAAATTTTTCATTTTTCCACCTTTTATATCGGCTAAAAGCTTTGAGCTGCGACTTTGATTTTTTTAGTCTCATGTATTATACGACATACACTTCGACTCAAAAAATCTTCGTCTCGCTGACAAATCTTTTAGTCTCTAAAATTGCTTCGCAATTTTTTTACCTTTTTTAACCTATCTATTTTATAAAAATTAAGGTGAGGTGTAAAGAAAATTTATAAATAAAAAACAATTATATATTTTGTATAATGTGAAAAAACATATAGGATTATTTGTATGAAAACCTTAAAATTTTTAATGTTAGTATTAATGTTTGTTTTTACTACCAACACTCTTTATTCTAAAGACATTTCTCAAACAGAATTAAATAATATTATAAAAACTAAATTACAAGAATTATATGCTAGCCAAGATGTTCAGGATTATATGATAAAATTATGGTCTTCAGATAGATTCTTAGATTTTAAGCAATCAAAAGAATATCAAAAAAACTTAACTCTTGTTAAATTAGATAAAGAAATAACAAATAGAAAGAATACTATACTTAATAATTTAAAAAAGTCTAATCCCAAATACGATTCCTTGTTTAACGAAATAGCAGCAAGAAAAAGAGAATATGCTGGTGAATGGGAAGGTTCAGATGAATTTATAAAAATACTATATGAAAACAATCCAACTTTATTAGAATTTGATAAAGAATTTGAAGACAAGGTAGCAAAAGACAATATTTTGTTAAATTTAAATTTACAATATGGCAATGCTTTCAGAAAAGATACTCAACTTGTAAATCTTTTTAATTTAAAATTTCCAGAAGTTGATAAATTTATTAGAGAAAAAGTAAATAAGTGTATCGAGGAAATATCAAAAAAATACGGAAAAGATAGTAAAGTCGTTGCTAATAAATTTATTTCCCCTAATAGTATTCAATTTGAAACATATTCTAGTGAAGGTAATCCAAAAGCACAAGGACTTAATTTTACAATAGATTATCCTGCAAATTGGGAAGTAAAAGATGGGAATAATCCTCATATTTTAAAAACATTTAAATATAGCTATAGAAATTTTATAGTAATGATTATGATTCAATTACAGAGCTCAGAACATATTATATCTAATAGCGAAATAAGAACAGAACTTAATAATATGAGTGATAATGAAATAAAACAATTATTAGCTCCAGCTACTGTTACAAAATATGAAATGAAAGATTATGATAATCAACCAGGG
>CACWKJ010000062.1 GCA_902761395.1 uncultured Elusimicrobium sp.
CTATAAGTAATAAATTTTTAGGATTTGTATGATGAAGTATCGGTAAATGTGCAAAATCCTGTTCATCAAAAATGTCCGGGCTGGGCAATGCAAATTCACAATTACCGTTTTTATAAAAAAAATATTCCCCGTTTTTTTCGGTCAATATATTTTGAATATTTTTATAATATGATATATCAATAATATTGTTATCGGAATAATTATTCAAAATTACAAATTTTTCAATATCAAAACTATGGTAAAAAATTAAGTAAAAAGATATTGCAAACAAAGCAACATAAAAACATTTCACAATAATACTTTCACAAAGATATATAAGATTAAAACAAATAAGCATTGCTGTTATCAGCAGTAACGATGTCGTTAACATATCAGACATAAAAAGAGAAAAAATCGTTCCGCCTATAACAAAGCCAAATGCTTCACAAACATATCTTTTTATTTTTTTACGATATAAAATATTTGAAAAACTTTGTTTTAAAAAATTTAGAAGTAAATTTAATGTAAAACTTACAGGAAAAATTGCAATAAAAGAATACAATAGTAAACTTTTTAAAGATATTCCTACGGTAATGTCAGTAGAAGAAAAAACATTTATACTTCTTATAAAAACAAATGTTAAAGAAATGAATATTATTAGTATAACAAACGAATTTATTGATTTACTGAAAAAATCTCTTGCTTTTTTAAAATATTGAAACAAGAAATTTGCTGCAGCCGCAGAAAACAACCAATGACCCAAAACAACACCTAACACAAATTCGCTTCCGTGAAACAAAGGTATAAATTCTCTTATAAAAAAGATTTGCAAAAATATTGAGATGATTCCGGATACAATAAAAACTATATATGACATAAAAATTTATTTATTAAAAATTTGAAGTCTGGAAATATATTTTTTCCATACTTCAACAATATCATCAATATTAAGGTTTTCTTTACAATACTTAATAAAGCCAAAATTAAACGGTGATAAAAATTTTTCCGTTCGCCATACAAAATAATGTGAAAAATTCAGCAGAATTGCATCGATTAAACGAACAGTCCCTATATTAGATTTAATAACATAGTTTTCTGTATATTGTATAAATAAATTTCCAAATCTAATATTTCGTTTAAGCCATAAATTATATTTTTGAGGATACGGAAACTTTGTTTCTATTTCAGTTTTATCTATAAGGTCAGGAAAAATTTCTGAAAAAGCAGGCAACATATATCTTACGCTATATAAACTGCAAAATTGTTCTGCTCTTGAGTACATTTCTTGGATATCAAATTTATCAAAGAATCTATAAATATTTCGACAATCAAATATCCAGTTTATTCTTCTATTTCTAAAAACACCATTAAAAATATCTTTGCATCTGTTATCCAATTGATGAATAAACATATCTTGAGGACACATTACATAAACTTTTGTTCCAAAAAAATTTATTTGTTGTGATCTTTCCCAAATATCGGTATTTTTTTCACCGTTATTTTTAAAAATCCACCTGTGAACTTCAAGTCTTCTTCCGTCACTTTCTATTTCGCTGTGATATGCTGCAGATCTACCGCTATATATACTTTTATCATCAACTAATAATTTTATAGCTTTGTCATATTTTTCCTCCGGAACAGCAATATCAAAATCACTCATAATTCTTGGATAGTCTTTAGCATAATAATATTTTAATGCAAGACCTTTTAATAACATAACAGAAATATTTGCTTGATTTAAGATTTTTATTTTTTCAATAAGCCAATTAATTTTAAAGATGTTTTTAGCCTGTCGAAATTTATGTATTGCTTCCAAATTTGCAATGATATTTTTTGGAAAGTACTGCCAATCTGTTTTTAATCCTAAACAAGATAACAGCAAAATATAATTTTCATTTTCCTTATCTATGTTTAAACCACAAGTAAGAGTATTAATATCTTCTTCTGTATTTGAGCTCGAAAAAAGAAACGATAGTAAAATTTTTTCCCTATCGGTAAGGTTTGAGGGATTATAATCATACATTTCGTTACACATATAGTTTTTAGTACGGCATATAATGAAGAATATCGTGAGCAAGTTCTAATGCATCTCTGCCTTGTTCACCGGATACCAAAGGTTTTTTGCCTTCAATTACACAATGTAAAAAGTGTGTTAATTCATAAGCTAACGGCTCACCGGTTTGAACTTTCGGTTTTATAACATCTATATCCAACAAACTTTTTACAACAGATACATTAGGTTTCTTTTGATATATTTTCAGACTTTTCCCGGCATAATCAACGGAAATATAACTGTCTTTTTGAAATATTCTTATTTTTCTGTATTTATCTATTGTTACTCTGCTGGTTGAAACATCTGCTATACATCCGTTAGCAAATTTTATTCTTACTTTTGCAATATCTTCGTGTTCGGAAAGGATTTTTGCACCGACAGCTTCAAAACTTACAACCTTACTTTTTACAAAGTTTAAAAGCATATCCAAATCGTGTATCATTAAATCAAGTACTACACCGATATGACTTGTTCTCGGGTCATAAGGCCCGAGACGATTAACTTCTATAAATTTAGGTTCTTTTACATAAGGTGTTGCAGCAATAATTGCAGGATTAAATCTTTCAACATGACCTACCTGCAAAATAAGATTTTTATCTCTTGCAATTCTTATAAGCTCTGTTGATTGTTCAACTGTTTCGGTAAACGGTTTTTCTACCAAGCAGTGTATTCCTGCCTGCAACAATTGTTTTGCTATATCATAATGATAAGGAGTAGGAACGGAAATTACCGCTGCCTGAATTTTATCCATTACTTCTTTAACATCCGTAAAACTTGCGGTATTGCATTTTTTTGCAATAGTTTCTCCTCTTTTGGCATCAGCATCGACAACACCTATAAGTTCGGCATTTTCGTGTGTTGATAAAATTCTTGCATGATGTTGACCTAACGACCCTACACCTATAACTGCTATTTTTATTTTGCTCATTTTTTAAAACCTTTTATTACCTTTATAATTGTATTTATATCTTTTGCAGATAAAGACGGATGAACAGGCAAAGAAATAACTTCTTTTACCGCTTGTTCCGCAACGGGACAAATTCCCTTTTTATAACCTAACTTTTGATATAACGGTTGTTTATTAATAACTTCCGGATAATGTATTCCGCAACCTATACCGTTATCTTTTAAATACTGCATAAATTTATCTCTTAAGCCGTCTTTAATTCTAACCGTATATTGATGATAAACATGAGTATACCCTTTAGGAACAAACGGTGTTTCCAAAAAGTTTAACCCTTTTAATCCGTCGGACAATTTCTTTGCATTTGCAATTCTTTGTTTTGTCCACTTTTCAATCTGTTCGCATTGAGCAATACCCATAGCGGCACAAATATTTGTTAGTCTGAAATTATACCCCAACATATCATGGCCGTAATGAGCCATTCTTCCATGGTTAATTATTTTTTTTGAAAGTTTATCTATTTGCAAATTATTGGTTAAAACAGCTCCGCCTTCTCCGGTAGTCATATTTTTTGTTGCATAAAAAGAAAAACAACCTGCATCACCTATGGAACCTACAGTCTTATTTTTATATTTTGCCAAATGTGCCTGACAAGCATCTTCAATTAAAACAAACTTATATTTTTTCTTAAGTTTTAATAACTCATCCATATTGCAAGGCAAACCATACAAATGAACACAGATAACTGCTTTAACTTTTTTTTCTTTTTTAAGTATTTTTTCTACTGACTTCGGATCTATATTGAAAGTTTTTTCGTCGATATCTGCAAATATAGGTTTTGCTCCGCAATAAAGAACGGAATTTGCTGTTGCAATAAACGTAAACGGAGTTGTAATAACTTTATCTCCGGGTTTTATTCCGCATGCAAGAAGAGCGGTATGTAATGCTGTTGTTCCGCTTGAACAAACAGTACCATATTTTGCTTTGGAAAGTTTTGTAAACTTTTTTTCAAAATCTTCAACATATTTTCCGCTTGCTATAATACCGGAATCTATAACTTCGTTTATTAACTGTTTTTCTTTTTTACCGAATATAGGTTTTACTAAAGGAATCATTTTTTCCCTCTTTTATTATAAAAATTTATAACTTATATCAAATCTTCCTAAATTAACTTCGTATTTATATGTTATGCCGTCATATGTAACCGGATTCGTGAAAGAATGTGTGAAAGATAAACCAACTTTTAAAGCTTCCGTAAACTGATATTCTGCACCTAACGTTAAATATTTCATATTGTACATATCAAGATTTGTTAAACTATATGTATTTCTGTATTCATCTTTAATTAAGTTAGGATCCGAGAAGAAACCAAGATGCAATGCCAATTTTTCCGTCGCTCTGTATTCCGTTCCGACTCTGTATTGAAAAATATCCTGATATCTTTCGGATGTCCATGAAGTTTTGTTTTGAGAAACAGATGCCGCAAATGTAAAATCTTCAAATACATCGTAAGCGAAACCGATTTCCCAAGTTAAAGGATAACAAACTTCTTTTCTAAATGAAGGATTTGAAGAATATGGCTCGTTTGGAACATCGACATAAGATCCGCTTCTTAAAACAAATGCCGTAGATAGTTTTTCTAACGGTTTATACATAAAGCCGATATTTCCCTGAAATCCGAAAGCACTCCTATTGTAATCCACACCTAATGCATTTGCAACTAACTTATCTTGAAATTGAATTGCATCAAATCCCAAACCTATAGAAAACTTGTCGGTAATTTGTTTTGCTAAAGATATGTTGTAAACCATATAGCTTTGTTGACCTTCGATTTTGTATCCGGCAGGTAATCCTTCTACTTTACCACCGCCACCGCCGAGAACATAAATACCTGCGGCAATAACGGTATCATAAAAGAATTTTGTAGAAAAACCTATAAAAGGAACTGCTGCATTTGTAGAATATTTGTCTGATGTAAGGACACCAGCAGGACCACCATAAGCTGCTCCAATATCATATTTACTACTTGCCGTTACAGGATAATCAATATAAAAAAGTGATGCCATAACTTGAGTGTTTGTTTGATATGCAAGACCTGCAGGGTTATAATAAATTGCGGTTAAATCATCTGCTACAGCTGAAAAAGCCGTTCCGTATCCGCCTGCTCTTGCTCCGGGAGTAATAAAGTGACTTTTTGCATAAGACATAGTTGCAATACCTGCAACCAAGATTAAAGCGACCAACATCTTAAATTTCATTTTTCTGTTTCTCCTAAATATTTTATTTTCAATTTAATTTTACGCCAATATTTTCCAAATCTTCGGATGTTTCTTGTGTATCCGAATCTTTTTCATCATCATTATTACTATCTTTTGTGTCTTCATTTTGTGATTTTAATATTATAATATTTACTCTTCTGTTTTGTGCTCTTCCTTTAGCCGTTTTATTTGAAGCTATAGGATTTTCTTGACCATATCCGACAACACTTAATCTTTCTGCCGGTATTCCGTTTTGGATAAAATAAAGATATACTTCCTGTGCTCTGTCGTAGGACAATTTAAGATTTTTTTCCTTATCTCCTACGGAATCGCTGTATCCTTCTATTAAAACTTTGTTTGCAGGATAAGCATTCAAAAGTTTTACCGTTTCATCTAACGAATCTTTTGCTTCTTTTTTTAAAACGGCTTTTCCCGAAGGAAATAAAATATTGCTGGATAAATTAACTACCAATCCTCTCGGTTCTTCTTTTACTACAATTTCGGAAACTTTTCCGACAACTTGTTCAAAAGTTGTAATATTCGAATATAATGAAGCTTTATTATTTACAATATCACTAACCGTCAATTCTACTTTATATTCTCCTGCGGGAACAATCAAATCATAAATATCATCTTTACCGTCCCAGGAAACAGAATCCGGAATTTCATCGAAACTTG
>CACWKJ010000063.1 GCA_902761395.1 uncultured Elusimicrobium sp.
TTTCTTTACTGAAAAGAAAGATAAATATACAGCATATGTATTACTTGAAATCGATAGAGAAATATTAAAAAAAGAACAAAATAGAAAAGAAGAAGTTGAACAGATAAAAAAAGAAAAAAATAAAAAGAAAGCAGAACAAATAGAAGAAAATAAAAAAGCTGGTCCTTATAATATTATTGTTTCAGATGACTTACAACCTATATTGCCTGACATTAAGAATCTATTTAAAAAACAGGGATATTCTATAGAGAACACTAACGATTATTATTGTACTCCTATATATGTGAACATTGTACATGAAAATTTACAACCTGCAATAGATAATTTAGTAAGTTATGAATTGAGAGTAGAACTGATTTTTAATGATGAAACTTTTGTCATGGAAAGTAAAAAATTGAATGTTAATGCTAATAGAACAAGAATACTAGTATTGAAAGATATACTAAAGCAAATGGAATTAAAGTTAAACTCTATTTCTAATTTTTAAGTATTGAACAAAATAAAGGAGAAAAAAATGAAAAAAATTTTATCTTTGTTGTTTAGCTTTGTATTATTAGGTTTAGTAGGTTGTGCAAGTACTGCATCTCAAAAGCCTACCGTTATCACAGAAAGTCAACAAATAAAAAAAACTATTATTGAAAAAGTTCCTAATATAAATCCGGATTGGATAGCTAAAACATCTTTTATAAAAGACGGTAAAAGATTTGTCGTTGGTTTTGCAGAAGGTTTTACAAACTTACAAGCTTCAAGAACAGCCGCAGGTACTTTTGCAAAAACGAGATTTGCTCAACAAATAAAAGATACTTTTACAGCAGAAACAGCATCGGCAATAGAAAGCGGTTTGTATAGTGATGATACCGGTGGTTATGTAAGAGAAGTTTTTTATTCTTCGATTGATAAATTACAAGTTGACGGTATAATGCTTGAGGAAAACTATAGTGAACAAATTCAAGAGCAAGATGGAAGTTCAAACAAAATCTATTGGAGAAGTTATTGTTTAGCATCGATTCCGGAAGCAAAGTATAAAGAAGTAGTAGCTAGAGCTTTTGATGAAACAGAAAATCAAATAAAGAAAGAAAAACAAGCTAAACAAAACGAAAGTGCAAAACAATTGGTAGAAAAATTGAAAGAGAAATTTGATAATAATTAAAATATATGTTGTACCTGCACAAAAAAAATACCCTAACTCTCCTTAGGGTATTTTTTTTTAAAATCTCAAATCGTTTTTAGCCTTATATCTTTTTGCCTAACTCGTAAGCTTTTTTCAGGAGTTTTGGCATATTTTTTGCATCGTTTGGACCTTCAGCGCCGCCGCCGGAAAGAGTTTTTTTCAATTTTACATTATCAAAACAATCTATCCAACCTTGAACACCGCTGATAACTCTGTCTGCTACATCTTTACTGTCTTCGGTGGAAGTTGTAACCAAATAAACTTCTCTGAATTTATAGTTTGAAGAATATAATGAGTTTGCTCTGTCTATAACGGTTTTCATTTGGCCTGACATTTCATAATAATAAACAGGTGTTGCCCAAACTATAACATCGGACTTTTTTATTTTTTCGGTAATTTTGTTGGCATCATCTTTTATTGCACATTTTCCTAATTTCTGGCAGGCTAAACAACCTTTACAAAATGCTATCTTTTTATTCTTCAATGAAACAAATTCAACTTTGTGTCCTTTTTCTTTTGCACCTTTTGCTACTTCTTTTGCGAGAATTTCGGAATTTGAACCTGCTCTTAAACTTGTTGAAATAATTAACACTTTTTTCATAAATTCTCCTTGTTATTAAAAATAATTGTAGTGGATTTTGTTTGTGTCAAAATCTGTTTCTTTATAGCTTCTTTTATTTTCGGCTTTTTCTCCTAATGCTATAAGGTTTAAAACTCTGTAATTGTCAGGAATATTAAGCAAATCTCTTATTTCTTCATCTGAAGATTTTGTTTTGCCTTTTCTGTTCCTTATGTGTACCCAACAAGCACCGACATTATATTGTTCTGCTGCTAAAAGTATATAAGAAGAAGCTATTGCTCCGTCTTCTATCCAAAATTCACCGTTATCTTGGTTTACAACTACCGCAATTACTGCTCCCGCTCCGATAATTTGGTTCCCGCCTAATCTTTTGCAAGAAGCAAGTTTTTCTATCATTGTTTTATCTTGAACAACCACAAATTCAACAGGTCTATGACCGAAAGAAGAAGGGGCTGTAAGGGCTATTTTCATAATTTCTTTTATTATTTTATCATCAATAGCTTTTCCGGTATATCTGCGAACAGATCGTCTTTTAAGTGTAAGTTCGTATAATTTGTTGTCCATTATTGTATTCTCCGGTAATACATTATCAGTATATATAAAGTTAAAAAACAGCATAAATATTATTATAACCGATAGTGTTTTAAATTTGCTTATCATAGTTTATAGTTTACTAAATAATCATCTTGTTATACAAAATATTTATTATTTACTTAACTTTGCACCTATGTTAAATGCTTCTTGTAAATCTTTAGGGAATTGAGTTTCTCTTACTTGTTTTTTATGTTCTTCATTAAAACCTGCCATGCTGTATTTGTTGTAATCGGATACTTGTAAAGTGTCGCAACTTGCATAAGTTTCAACTTTGCCGTTAAAAAATCGTGCCATGTTTATATGATTTTGAACCAAAGGTTTTAGAACTTGTTCATAATATTGTTTTGGAGCATTCATAGTATAAAATATTCCCAAATTTATTTTACCTTTAAAATAACTTGAATAATCATCATAAGAAAGCATTACAAAAATAAGTCTTTCAAACAAAGCATTGAATTGGCTTGTAGTATTGCTTAAATATATCGGTGAACCGATTAATAAAGTATCCGCTTGTAAAATTTTGTCTATTAACGGAGAAAGATCATCTTTCCAATAACATTTACATCTTTGCACATCTTTTCTTTTACATGCCAAACAACTTCTGCAACCTGTAAAATTTAAATCGTATAAATCTATATATTCCGTATCTGCTCCAACCGATTTTGCTCCTTCCTGCGCGGATTTTAATAATTGTGCCGTATTCCAATTTTTTCTCGGACTTGCATTTATAATTATTGTTTTCATTTTTTTATCTTTCATTTCGTATATGTAACAATATTATAATAAATTTATATGAAAATTTTTGGTAAAATGTATAAAAATAAAAAATGGAGAACAATATGGGAGTTTATTCTTACAATACTAAAAATGACGAGTCTGCAAAAATACAAAATACAATTCTGGAAACAATAATGAAACATAATTGGGTTTTACAGATGCACGGCTTTTATGCAGACATAGCTAAAAAAGAAATAAGGTTTGATGTTGTTATGAGTTATGAGTTTTGAAATTGATGCAAAAGAAGGACTTAAGATTTTAAATGATGAAGTTACAAAGCTTTATCCCGATTACAAAATAAATATAATTCCTGATGTTGATGTTTCGGACTAAAAATGAATAACAAAATATATTATAAAAGTGAATATAAATCACCTTTAGGAAACATCACTGTTTGTTGTGATGAAGACGAAAAGATTGTCGGATTATTTTTTAAAAATCAAAAATATTTTGCCGATAATATTGACGGTAAAATAACAGAAAATAATAATTTAAAAATATTTGTTACGGTAAAAAGTTGGTTAGACAAATACTTTGCAGGGAAAAAACCGAACATAAAAGAAATACCAATAAAATTTATTGGGAATCATTTCAGAAAATCCGTTTGGGAAATCCTTTACAAAATACCTTATGGTACAGTATTAACATATGGTGATATAGCAAAGCAAATTGCCAAACAACAAGGTATACCAAAAATGTCCGCACAAGCGATAGGCGGTGCGGTAGGGCACAATCCTATATCAATAATTGTTCCGTGCCACAGAGTAGTCGGAAAAAACGGTAAATTAACCGGTTATGCTGCCGGACTTAACAAAAAGAAAAAACTTTTAGAACTTGAACAAGCAAATATGGTAAAATAATTCTGTATACATTGCTTAAAGAAATTAAAGCAAAGGAGAAAAAGATGAAAAAACTTTTTGCGACATTGTTTTTGACAGTAGCATTAATAACTCCTGTTTTGGCAGAAAATGATAAAATTCTCGAAGTAATACCAAAAATAGGTTATGCCTTCTCACCGGAACTGACACCAAAAGAAGATGACTCTGCATCAGCCGGTTCTTTATTATCTATCGGTGCAGAAATATTTTTCGATACAAAAATCAATTTGTTTTTAGGTGTGGGCGGTATGTGGGGACAAGATACTCATGTTAACCATTCAAATTGGGATACGGGCTTTACAAATCTTTATTCGGAAGCAAAATATAAATTTTTAATAAATATTTCCAAAAAAGAATCTTTATTTGTATATCCGTTGTTACAATTAGGTGTAGGTTTCCCGTCTTGGCATTTTGCTTATCCTAATTATGATAAAGATGTTACAACTTATATTCAAGAAGTTACATTGGTTCCGGGATTTTATTGGGGAACCGGTATCGGCGTAGAATATAGAAATATAGTGCTTGAATTTATATATGGCTGCAATTATTCAAAAAATCGGTATAAAATAGTCGAAAAACAATATAATAATAATGGTACTCCGGATGATTTAACTGATGATAGAGTTGATGTTGTAAGTAGTATTAATATGGAAGATCCTTTCTCTTATACCGCATTTAGAATTAATATTGGATACAAATTTGATTTTTAATTTATAAGTATATTGGATTATATTTATGGCTTCATTAAAACATAAAACAATTAAAGTTAAAGCAGAAAAAATAGTTTTTCCCGGTAATGTATTGTGCAGATGTGAAGACGGTGTAGCTCTTTTTACGGAAGGCCTTTTACCCGAAGAAGAAGCGGAAGTTTTTGTTACAAGAGATAAAAAAACTTACAGAGAAGCCAAACTTGAAAAAATATTAACACCATCATCTTTAAGAATTGAACCGAAATGTCCTGCATTCGGTAAGTGCGGCGGTTGTTCGTTCGAACATACGGAGTACAAAAATCAAATACAATTCAAAACGGATTGTGTTAAAGAGCTTTTAAATTTTTTAGATGTAGAAATACCGCCGGCAAAACAAAGTCCCGTACAATGGAACTACAGAAACAAAATGGAGTTCAGCTTCTATAACGACAAAGATACAGAAACACTGAACTTGGGATTACATTGTAAGGGAAGTTTTTATAAATATTCCGAGGTTCCGCCATGCTATATTTCTCATGAAGATATTATAAAAGCATGTGAAACAGTAAAAGAGTTTGCAATAAATACAGGCTTAAAAGCATACAACAACAAATCTCATGAAGGTTTTTTCAGACATCTTGTTCTAAGAAAAGGTGTTAATACCGGCAATTTGCTTGTAAATATCGTTACCAACAAACAAGAAGATATAAACAAAAACTTTTTTGACGGCATTGTAAAACAGTTATCATCTTTTTGTTCAAGTATATATTGGACACAAAACTCAAAATTTTCCGATGCGGTTAATGCAGAAAGTATAACGTTGTTATACGGCAACGAAAACATTACGGAAACTTTAACAGTTGCAGAACAAAAATTTAATTTTTCTGTCGCACCGTTTTCGTTTTTTCAAACTAACACAAAAGCAACCGAAGTTTTGTACAACACTGTAATAGAACTTTTACAACCCGACAAACAGGACACTTTACTTGATATGTATTGCGGAAC
>CACWKJ010000064.1 GCA_902761395.1 uncultured Elusimicrobium sp.
CTGAAATATAATTTGTTTCTATTGTGTTAGCTTCCAAGTTTATATAAGTTATATTGTTTCCTATAGTAACTGTAGATTGTTTTATATCTTGTCTTGAGGTCGCTGCCGCTTCTCCGGATACAGTATCACTCAATGCAAAAATCAAAGTTCCGTCTTTATCTTCATCGCTTACAATGTTTAAATCAAAATCTCTGTTTGAATCGAGCACAAGAGTTATTGTTCCGTTATTTGTAATTGTGCCCGGTGTTACCGTCGGAGTTTCTCCGGAATTATCCGTACTTTGTATTTTTAAGTTTTGTATTTCTGCCGTTAAAGAAGAATCTTCATCTACGATTAATTTGGATTGTTCTATTGAATTGCTGCCCATATTTACATTTGCACCCAAATTAACGGTTGTTGTTCCTGTTCCTGCTATTTTACTTGCAAAACTTTCTACTGTTCCTGTAGAAAGAGTCAATGATCCGTTACTTTTTATTGTCGGAGCTTCATTTTCGTTAGATATCATGGTAATACTTGATACATTTACTGCAAGAGAAGAATTTTCTGCTATTTCCAAATAGGATTGTTGTAATACAGCTTCTTCGCCAAGTACCAACTCTCCGCCATTAATTATCATTCTTCCGTTTCCGGTTATACCGCCTTCCATTGTTGTTGTTCCGTTCAAGAAAGACAATTCACCGATATTATGAATATCGTTTCCTACTCCGTTTGCTTTGTTACCGCTAAACACTGAATTGTTTATTGTCATTGTAGAAGCATTGTATATTGCTCCACCATATTGACTTGCTGTGTTTGCTGTAAATGTGGAGTTTTCAATATACATTTTTGCAACATTTCCGGCTAAATCTGCTTCACCGTGATTATAAATTGCTCCACCTAAATTTGCACTGTTTCCTTCAAACTTTGTGTTTCCTACATATACATATCCATCTTTTGTACTGCTGTTATACAAGAAGTTGTTTATTGCTCCGCCGTTTTTTGTTGCACTGTTTCCTGTAAACGTTGAATTCGTTATATCAAGTTTTGCTCCCGAATTGTTACCTAAATCATAGCTTCTTGTTCCTATTGCTCCGGCTCCTGCATTTGAACTGTTTCCGGAGAAGGTGTTGCTATCTATTATAACCGTTCCTTCGGATCCTATGAACAATGCTCCTGATCCGTCTGAATCGCCTGCAGAACTTGTTGCCTTGTTATTTTCAAATGTATTGTTCGTTAATACTGCTTTCTTATATAATCCTACAGCTCCTATTTCGTCTGCTGTGTTTCCTGTAAACGTTACATTTGTTAATGTCAAATCACTCTTTGTTCCTGCATATATTGCTCCGGCATACAATGCTTTGTTATTTTCAAATGTAGAATCTTGTATATCTGATGTTCCGCGAACAAATATTGCTCCGCCGCAATCTGCACTGCTTATATTACTATCAAACTTTGAAGATTTTATGTTTACTTTACCATCTGCATATATTGCACCACCATCACTTGTCGAAGTATTTGCTGTAAATGTTGAATTTTCTATTAACATACTGGCTGCTGTTCCGTCACCATCTTCTGCACCATGGTTATAAATTGCACCACCGATTTTTGCACTATTACTATCAAACTTAGTATCGTTTATATAAACTGCATCAGAACTGTTATCATTGCTGCTCTTATAAAAATAATTGTCTATTGCTCCACCGATATTTGTTGCAGTGTTACCACTAAAAGTGGAACCTACTATTGAAAGATATGCTGTTGAAAAGTCAGGATCTCCACCTTGAATTTCCCCTACAAAATTTCTTGAACTTATTGCACCACCATCACCACCACTTGTAGCGGTTGCTTTATTTTCTTCAAAATTACTATTCGTTATTCTTACATCTACTTCGGATCCTAATGCTAATGCACCGGCTGCCCCCGCACTGTTATTTTGGAAAGTTACATTTGTTAATGCCGTAATCTCTTCTCCATGTCCGAAAAAGCCCATTGCTCCTGCTGCCATACCTGCAATATTGTCTTCAAAAAGAGAATCATTTACCGTTATTGGTCCCGTTGAAAATATACCACCTGCAACAGTTGAACTGTTTGCAGTAAATGTAGAACCGTTTATTGTTAATGAACCTCTATTATGTCCTATCGCACCACCGAATGCAATGCCATCTTCACTTGCATATGTTTCATTATTCTTAAATTTGGAATTTTCTATTGTAAGTTTTCCCTTGTCGTTATTTATTACTGATCCCTCTCCATCTTTAGTAAACTTTTCGAATGTTATATCAACTACGGTTGCAGTTTGTCCTTCCCCCATTTCAAAACCGGAAGCAGAACCTGCACCGGATACAGTTTTATTATCACCTTTAATAGTTAATTCTGTAGCACCTTGTGTACCTAATGTTGTATCTGTTGTTTCAGCCTCAATATTACTTTCAAGTCCTATAACTTGAGGTGTTACCGTTCCATCAGAGATTGCAAGCCCCAATTCTGCAAATGTTGTCGGTGTTGCTCCGTAACTTAACGGTGTAAATGCTAATGTTACCGTAAGTACTAAAGCAAAAAATTTACTACTTTTTTTAATGAACTTATTAAACATTATTGTCCTCCCGAGACAATTTAAAATTTTCTTGTTTTTTAATAAAAAAAGCAACAACTACTTTATACTGACTTAATAAAATAGTTTTCTATCGTGATGTTTTTTTTATTTTAAGATTGCGATTATTCTATAAAAAAAATATTTATGTTGCAATACCTTTTTATTGACGAATATCATTATTGACAAATGTCAAAAATATATGATATATTCCATTACTGACAAATGTCAAAAAAACACAGGTAAAAATTATGGTTAGACCTTTAAAATGCAGAAGAATTTGCAGTTTTCCGCAAAATTTAATTTTCGGTCCGCAAAATTCGCAAAATGTAATTGAAATGGCTATTGACGAATACGAAACTATCCGTTTAATAGATTTGGAACAGCTAACTCAAGAAGAATGTGCCGTTAGAATGAATGTCGCAAGAACCACCGTTCAGGCAATATACAGCAGTGCACGAAAAAAGCTTGCACAATGTTTAGTAAACAATTCCTGTTTAAAAGTGCAGGGCGGCGATTATAAAGTGTGCGAATTTGCGGGAAAAACATGTAATAAAAATTGCTGTAAACTTAAAGATATAAAGGAGAACAACAATGAGTAACGAAGAAAAAGGTTGTTCATGTTCACATCATGACAAACAATCATTTATGGAAAAACCTCACGAAGCAACAAAAATAAAAAAGATTATAGGTATAGTCAGCGGTAAAGGCGGAGTAGGAAAATCGTTGGTAACATCTTTGCTTGCCGTATCCATGAACAAAAAGGGATATAAAACCGCCATTATGGATGCCGATATTACCGGTCCTTCCATACCGAAATCGTTCGGTATAAAAGAAAGACCTATCAACGGAGAAACAGGTTTTTTCCCTGTTCTTACAAAAAAAGGTATAGATATAATGTCTATAAACTTGTTGTTGGATAACGAAACAGATCCTGTTATTTGGAGAGGTCCTGTTATTGCAGGTGTAATAAAACAGTTTTGGAAAGATGTTATATGGAACGAACAAGATGTTATGTTTATAGATATGCCTCCGGGAACGGGCGATGTTCCTTTAACGGTATTTCAATCTATACCGGTGGACGGAATTATAGTTGTTACATCCCCGCAGGAACTTGTTTCCATGATAGTTGAAAAAGCAGTTAACATGGCAAAAATGATGAATGTTCCCGTTTTAGGACTTGTGGAAAACATGAGTTATTTGAAATGTCCGGATTGCGGTAAACAAATTAATGTTTTCGGTGAAAGCAAAATAGAAGAAGTTGCCAAAAAGTTTAATATTTCGATTATAGATAAGTTACCTATAGAACCTACAGTAGCATCTTTATGCGATAAAGGCGAAATAGAAAAAGTTAAAGATATAAATTTAGAAAAAAATGTTGCAAATATAGAAAAGTTGTTATCTTCAAAACAGGTATCCGTAAAAGAAGGGCCTATGAAAGTAGCAATAACCTATGAAAACGGTGAAGTATTTCAACACTTCGGACACACTGAAAATTTTAAAATTTATACAATAGAAAACGGTAAAATATTGTCCAGCGAAATTATATCAAGTAACGGAACGGGTCACGAATCACTTGCAGGAATGTTAAAAGGGTTGGGAATAGAAACTCTTATTTGCGGCGGTATCGGCGGCGGAGCAAAAGTTGCTTTGGCACAGGAAGGTGTAACAGTATATCCGGGAACAAGCGGAAAAGCGGATGATGTGATGAAAGATTTTCTAAACGGAACACTTAATTATAATCCGGACACAATGTGTTCACATCATAGTCATGAACATGGTGAAGGGCATGATTGCCACGGCGGCGGACACAGTTGCCATCATCATAAGTAGAAGGGCAGTTTTTTAAAATTTCTAATTTGTCGTTAATTATAAATTGTCTTAATAATTTGACAATAAATAAATAAAGTTATAGAATTGGAACACTATGGCAAAAATAACAGTTAATCAAGACAGATGTAAAGGTTGTGGACTTTGTATAAATGCATGTCCTAAAAAATGCATTGATTTTTCAACCGAAATTAACAAAATCGGTTACCATTATGCGGTATTAAAAAATGAAAAAGAATGTGTTGGTTGCGGATCTTGCTATCAAATGTGCCCCGATACTTGCATAGAAGTGTACAGGTAAAAAACAATGGTAAAAAAATTAGTAAAAGGTAATGTGGCTTTGTGTGAAGGAGCAATAGCGGCAGGCCTGGATGCTTATTTTGGCTATCCTATTACTCCGCAAAATGAAGTTCCTGCTTACATGTCCAGAAGAATGGTCGAGTTAAAAAAGGTTTTTATTCAAGCAGAATCAGAATTGGCAGCAGCCAATATGGTGCTTGGGGCATGTGCATCAGGTAAAAGAGCAATGACATCATCGTCATCTCCGGGAATATCTTTAAAACAGGAAGCAATATCATATATGGCTGGTATGGAAATACCGGGTGTTATTGTTAATGTTCAAAGAGGCGGACCGGGACTCGGCAACATCGCAGGTTCTCAAGCAGACTATTTTCAAGCAGTTAAAGGCGGTGGTCACGGAGATTACCACTTAATAGTTTATGCTCCCGCGAATGCACAAGAAATGTATGAAATAGCATACAATGCATTCGATGTTGCACAAAAATACAGAAATCCCGTAATGTTGTTATGCGACGGTATCGTAGGACAAATGATGGAACCTGTTGATTTCAACAAAGAACCTAAAACAAAATTCGAAGACAGAGACTGGATTTTGGACGGTTGTAAAGGCAGAGAACCCAGATCATTAAAATCTTTGCTCATGCAAGACGGAGTTTTGGAACAACACAATTTAGACTTACAGAAAAAATATAAAACTATAGAAGAAAACGAAGTTAAAGCAGAACTTTATCAAGTAGAAGATGCTGAAGTTATAATTGTAGCTTTCGGTATATCTTCAAGAATATCTAAAAATGCAATTAAACAAGCAAGAGCTAAAGGCATAAAAGCAGGTTTAATCAGACCTATAACTTTGTGGCCTTTCCCAAGCAAAATAATTGAAAGTTATGCTAAACCGGGAGTAAAATTCTTCTCGGTAGAATTTTCGTTAGGTCAAATGGTGGAAGATGTAAAACTTGCCGTTAACGGTAAATGCCC
>CACWKJ010000065.1 GCA_902761395.1 uncultured Elusimicrobium sp.
CTGTTTGATACATTGTTTGCTACGGCATTTTCTTTTGCCACCTGCAATGCTTTTGTGCTTATATCGCTTGCCGTAACAGATACATTGTCATTATATTTTGCTACAGATACGGCAATTGCTCCCGATCCCGTACACAAGTCTAATACCTGTTTAAAATTGTTTTCTTTTATGAATTTTGAGGCTTGTTCAACTATCAATTCCGTTTCGGGTCTGGGAATTAAAACATTAGGATTAACTTTAAATGTCAGTCCCATAAATTCCGAATTACCCAAAATATAATCAACAGGTTCCCCTGTTATTCTTTTATTTAAATAATCTTGATATTGTTGATATTGTTCCTGCGATATTGTTTTTTGTCGGAGAGTTGCTAATTTGTTTCTTTTTATTTTTAAAACACCACATAATAAAACTTCGGCATCAAGTTGTGCTTCCGTTATATTATGTGATGTTAAAAATTCTGTTGCTTGTTTTAAAATATTAAAAATATTTGTTTTAGCTTGGCACATTTCTTTTTTCGACTACAACAAACTTTTCATTGTTGTCAAACTTATAACCTTCTCAACTTATAACCCTATAACCTAAAAATTTGTAAAACAAATTTTTATATGTTCGCCGATTTCAATTTTTCTTCGTTTTCGCAAGATATAAGCTTTTCTATAAGTTCGTTTAAATCCCCGTCCATAACTTCGGTAATATTATAAACACTGAAACCTATTCTATGGTCGGTTATTCTGTTTTGAGGAAAATTATATGTTCTTATTTTTTCGGATCTGTCTCCGGAACCTACTTGTTGTTTTCTGTCGCTGGACATTTTCTGTTCTTGTTCTATCATTTTTTGTTCATATAATTTTGCTCTTAAAACTTTCATTGCTTTAGCTTTATTTTTTATTTGGCTTCTTTCATCCTGGCAGGCAACAACAAGTCCCGTAGGTAAATAAGTTATTCTTATTGCGGAATCGGTTTTGTTAACGTGCTGTCCGCCCGCACCACTTGCTCTGTATGTATCTATTCTTAAATCTTCCGGTTTTATTTCAACATCAACTTCTTCGGCTTCCGGAAGAACCGCAACCGTTATTGCTGATGTATGAACTCTGCCGGATGCTTCCGTTTCCGGAACTCTTTGTACTCTGTGAGTTCCTCTTTCAAATTTAAAATATTTCCAAACTTTATTTCCTGATATCGAAAATACAACTTCTTTGTATCCTCCGAGACCGGTAGGGTTGGAATCTATTATTTCGTGTTTCCAACCGTTTCTTTCTGCAAATCTTGTATATGCTCTGAACAAATCTCCCGCAAATAAAGCAGCTTCTTCTCCGCCTGTTCCCGCTCTTATTTCAACTATAATATCTTTATCTTCATGAGGATCCGGCGGAATCAACATAAGTCTGATTTCCGTTTCCATTTTTTCTTTATTTGCAACGGCCTGGTCGTATTCGGCAAAAGCCATTTCTTTCATTTCTTTATCATCGGATTCTTTCAATTCGTTTAAATCATCGATATCTTTTAACAATTTAAAATATTCTTTCGATTTTTCAACTATCGGAGATAAATAAGAATGTTCTTTTGATAAAGCTCTGTATTGTTCCTGATCTGCAATTATATTGCTGTCACTGAGTTTTTGTTCAACTTCTTTAAATTTAGAATTTATTTCTTCTAATTTTTCTTTAAACATATTTTTTACCTATAAAAAAATATGACAGGATTTCATATTTTATAAAAATGATAATCCTGTCAATATTTAAAATTTTATTTATTTTTCTTTTTTAGCATCTTTCTTTGCTGCATCTTTTTTAACATCTTTTTTTACTCTCTTAGGTGTAGATGTTAAAAGTTTTGAAGTCTTTCTCGGTGAAGATACTTTTTTCTCTTTTTTCTTTCTTACAACTGTCTTTCCTTCTGTAGCAACAAATCTCTTTTGGAACTTTTCAACTCTTCCGGCTGTATCTATAAGTTTTTGTTTTCCTGTAAAGAAAGGATGACAATTTGAACAAATTTCTAATTTTATTACCGGCTTTGTTGATCTTGTTTTAAATGTATAACCACAAGCACATGTTACTGTTGATTCTACATATTTTGGATGAATTCCTTCTTTCATTTTCTTTAATACTCCTCTAATTGTAAAATTTTATCTATTTATTATGCATTTTTATTAAATTTTAGTCAAGTGATAAATTATTTTTATTTGAAGTTATGCACCGATAAAATAACGAGTATGTTTAATACCCATTTTTTCAAGAACCTTTTTTATAAGCATAGCAACAAATAAACTTCCGAAGAAAGAAATAGAAAATATTGTTGCGGCGGAAATTATCCAATAACCTAAGTGAAAATTTTCATTCGATAAATACAAAAAAAACCAAGGCGAAAAGTGATCGGCTAATTTAACAAGTCCTCTTATGAAATAAAAGTGAAAGAAAAATATAGCAAAACTATAATCTGCTATTATGCCCAAATATTTGTTTATATACTCATGTTCTTTGATTTTTTCATCATAATGCCATAAATAACCTAAAATCAGTAATATCATCATAACATTGGTAAATAATAATTTGGCTGGTAAGAAATGATAATAAGTTAAAAAGAAAAGTATGATACTTCCTCCTATGAACATTGTCCATATCAAAACTCTTTTTTGATATAGGATTTTGATATACTTTTGTCGGTACTTGGCAAAGAACATTCCCAGAATATAAATCGGGAAAAGTGAAACAGTATCAAATAATATTTTTTCCAAATATCCGGCATAAACCTGCCACGCGGACATAATTTCTTCATTTGCAAAAACAATTCTTTTAAAGCTTGGAAGAAAACAGGAAACACAAATTAAAACGGGCAATATAAAAAACAATAAAGAATATTTGTTGAAAACAATTTTCTTTTCTAATTTCAACAATACAGCCGCAGACAGGAAAAGAATAGATGTCATAGGAATGTACCAAGTAGGTAAATTGTGCACATATCCCGTTGTTAAAAACATACCGACTTGTACTATCTTGTTAATCGAAACAAAAGGATTATGTTTGGCAAACAAAAATACCCAAGTTATACCTATTACGGAAGTTAACAGATATGGAAGAATTACATTAAAAAATTTCTTTTTCAAATATGTCGGGTACGAAAAATTGTCGGACAGGTACTGAAACAAAAATCCGGAAATAAATACGAATAAAACTGTCCCGCCTTGTATAAAAATATTGACCAAAATTCCCATTATTTCATGAGAAGTATCAACACTGTGTCCAAGAACAATTATAATTATGGCAATAGCACGAAAAATATGAATATAATTTAATTTTGCATGATTTCCCATGATGTTATATCTTCTAAATTATGGATTAGTTTTCCCGCAAGCAGGACAGTCCTTATTTGACGGCGGTAATTTTATTTTTCTAAACTCACAAGTTAATGCATTGTAAGTAAGTAAATGTCCTGTAAGCAGCTCCCCTATATCTAATATATATTTTATTGCTTCTGTTGCTTGTAATGTTCCTATTACTCCTACTGCGGCTCCCAATACACCATCTTTTGCACAAGATGAAACACATTCTTCAATTCCGGCATGAGAAAAAGCTTTTTTCCCTTTTACACAAGCATCGTTTATTAAAAATTTTGTTTCAAAATTATCTGTTGCATCAATAATAAAATCATATTGTGAAACAATTTCAGAAATATTTTCAGATGATATTTCATTATAAATATTTATTTTTATATCCGGATTTAATTCTTTTATTGTTTGTTTAGCCGATTCTGTTTTGAGTATTCCTACTCTGTTTGTGTTATGTATTATCTGACGATTAAGATTTGAAAGTTCTACTTTATCTTTATCCGCTATACCTATTGTTCCTACACCTGCTGCAACCAAATATAGTGTTGCTGCGGAAGATAAGCCGCCGGCACCTATAATAAGAATTTTAGAGGACAACAATTTTTGTTGCCCTCTTATTCCAACTTCTTTTAACAATATGTTTCTTGAATATCTTTCAAGTTGTTCGTTTGTCATTTCTATTTTTTATTTCTGTTTTTTGCAGCTAAAACAAAACCCTGGAATATAGGATGCGGTTTTGTCGGTCTTGCACCGAATTCCGGATGGAATTGAACCGCTATATAAAAAGGATGATTTTTTATTTCAACTATTTCAGGTAATATTCCTTTATGGTAACCGGAAACATCAAATCCTACTTTTTTGAACATGTCGATATATTTAGGATTCATTTCGTATCTGTGTCTGTGTCTTTCAACGATTTTATCTTTTTTATAAAGTTGATGAGCTAAAGAACCTTTTACCAAATCGGACTCGTAATTTCCGAGTCTCATCGTTCCGCCCAAATATTTTACGTCTTTTTGTTCGTCTAACATTTCTATTACGGGATATATTGTCTTAGGATCTATTTCCGTAGAGTTTGCATTTTTGAATTTTAATAAATGTCTTGCAGCTTCAATTACACAACACTGCATACCCAAACATATTCCGAAGAACGGAACTTTGTTTTCTCTTGCAAATTTTATTGCTGCGATTTTTCCCTCGATTCCTCTCATGCCGAATCCGCCCGGAACAAGAATCCCGTCTAAAGTTTTTAATCTTTTTATTAAATTTTTATCTTCGGAAGAAATGTATTGAATATCCAAATTAACTTTTGCTTCCATAGCGGATATCTTTAAAGATTCGTCTATGGATTTGTATGCATCTTTTAAATCCGCATATTTTCCTATAACACCTATTTTTAAGGTTTTATAATGTTTTGTATCTTGTTTAACATATTTAAACCATTTATTGCTGAATTTTATTTTACTCTTTAAATTAAGTCTTTTTAAAATGAAAGCATCCACGCCCTGCTCGTGTAAAGATTCGGGAACATGATAAATCGAAGAACATGTTCTTGCTTCAACAACAGCTTCTTTGGGAACATTGCAGAATAATGAAATTTTACCTTTCATTGATTCGTTTATAGGATATTGTGTTCTGCATATAATCATGTCGGGAATAATTCCCACTTCTCTTAATTTGTTAACGGAATGTTGTGTGGGTTTTGTTTTAAGTTCTTTTGCACCTTCAATATAAGGAACAAAAGTTAAATGAATACTCATTATATCTTCTCTTTTTTGTTCCAACATAAATTGTCTTGTTGCTTCAATAAAAGGAAGGCCTTCGATATCTCCTATCGTTCCGCCTATTTCTATTATTGTAATATCAACCTGCTTATCGAAAGCTACAAATCTTTTCTTTATTTCGTTTGTAATATGAGGAATTACCTGAACGGTTCCTCCGTTATATTCGCCTTTTCTTTCTTTGTTTATGACGGTTTGATAAATATCTCCGGATGTGTTTGTGTTTGCTTTTTTTGTTACTATATCCAAAAATCTTTCGTATGTTCCCAAATCCAAATCCGCTTCGGCACCATCTGCGGTAACATAAACTTCTCCGTGTTGAAAAGGATTCATCGTTCCCGGATCAACGTTTATATAAGGATCCATTTTTATCATATTTACTTTGTATCCGTGCAACTGTAAAAGTCTTCCGATACTTGCACCGGTTATACCTTTACCTAAAGAACTTACTACTCCGCCCGTCATAAAAATATACTTCATAATTGTATTTTCTCCTTATAAGAGAGAAAGGGACTCAAAGAATATTATGAAACAAATATCTTTTAAGTCCCCCTTCATTAAAATTAATTTTAGATATATTATTATTTTTTTTTATAGTTGTCAAAAGAAAAATAACTTTTATATAATAAGGATAATAAAATAAATTTAATAAAAAGAGAGGATAACAAAATGGTTAATTATAAAGTAATTAACATGAACGAGTACTACAGAAAAGATGTTTTCAGACATTTTGCTCAAATAAAGTGTTCCATTTCCATGACGTCAAGAATAGATGTTCAAGCTTTATACGATTATTCCAAAAAAACAAACACGAAATTTTATATAAACTTTTTGTACTTGTTATCCAAAACTTTAAACTCGAGAGAAGATTACAGGTTGGCATGGTTGCACCAAACAAGCCAGTTAATTGTTTACGATAAAATAAATCCCACTCAATATATATTTCATGAAGATACCGAAACCTGTACACCGGTTTATACGGTTTACGATCAAGATTATAAGAAATTTTATCAAAATGCCAGCAAAGATATCGAAATGGCAAAAAAAACTCACGGATACGGCCTTGATATGTTAAACCATCCGAACTGGTTTGATGCTTCTTATATGTCGTGGATTTCATACGATTCTTTAAATGTTGAACTTCCGGACGGATATTTGTTTTTCATGCCTATAATAAACTGGGGCAGATACAGAGAAGAAAACGGAAGACTCGTTATGCCGGTAACAGTCAGATTAAATCATGCCTCTGCCGACGGATACCTTGTAGCACAAGTATATAAAATTTTGGAAAAAGAAATAAAAGAATTTTGTAAATAAACTTATTGGTTGTTGTAAAGATTTAATTTTTGCATTTCCATAAGTTGTTTGTATTTGTTGCTTTTCTTTAAAGCTTCTCTGAGGTTTGTTTTTGTTATTTGTAACAAATCTCCGTCGTCTTGTTTTCTCAAAATTTGAAATTTAGGGTACAATGAAGCATTGTTTTGCAAATGAACTACAAGATTTTGTTCCGGAACATTTAACATACTGTGAGGAACACTTCCCACAATAATATCCGAATAGTTTCTTGTATTTTGTAAAGCGGTAATATCAAAATGGTCCATATCTCTGTATGCTATCCATTTTATGTCGGTGTTATGTGAAAGCCCCAACTCTTTTAATATACCGTAAGCTTCTTTTAAAGAAATAGAACCTTCCCCGCCTAATATTAATATGTCTGCTTTTTCTCTGAATTTAAAATCCGTAAATTTGTAAGGATCATATTTTATATTATGTTCCTGCAGACTGTATTGCAGTTCTTTTATTTCTTCAAGTTGTTGTTTTATTATTGTTTTATATCTTTCCGTTTCTTTTTCGGTATGTTCGTAATATTTACTAAAACCGGATTTAACACTCGTTATTTGTCTGTTATGTTCGAATTTTAATGTTAAAATTTGTCTTTCAAATTTTTCCTCGAGCTCTTTTTCTTTTTTCTTTATATCTTCCTCCGACAAATTCTCTTGTTGCGATATCTTTTTCATTTGTTCGTTAAACTGTTTTGTAATTCTTTTTAATTTTACCGTATATCTCAGGTTCTTATATCTTAAAAAACTTAACGAACTGTACAACTCGTAAAGGTTTTTCAATGCAAAAGGAACAATCAACATTAATATTGCAAATATTATCCAAAAATTAAAAACTTGTTCCCACTTACCGACATTGAAAAATGTTTCCTGGACCCATTTGTTCCAAGAAAATTCTTTATTCTCGAAAATGTCCGGTATCGTATTTAAAGATATACTTCTTATTAATGCTATATACCAGTAAGGCTTATATTTATAAACATAAGTGTAAGTATAAAAGCCGTCTTCTATAAACATCATCTTTTTTATTCTTTTTTCCTCATAGTATTTGTCGTCCCAAGGAACAATTTCGTTATATTTATATTTTGTTTGTATTAATATGTTATTTTTACTGTCCCTTACTTCAAGCCAATGTTTTGTATATAAGTTGTTAAAATATTTAAGTCTTTTGTTGGCATAATCATAAGAATACAAATTTATAAAATTATTTAAAGCCAAAGGATTGTTTAGCAACATGTTGTGTCTGTTCATGTTGTTTATGAAACTGTTAAAATCAAAATCGGAACTGTCTGTATCGTTTAACGATAAAACGTTTTCTTTTAGTAATTTTTTATCGTGTTTTATAATATCGGTTACGATATCGAAAATGATATCTGTTTCTATTGCTATTTCCTGCTCTCTTCCGCTGAAATAAGACACCCATCCTATCGAAAGCCATATTATGCTCGACAGAAGAAAAGATACTAAAAGAGATGTAATTATCAAATATTGTTTAAAAAAAATCTTTATAAAGTTCATTTATAAGGAAATATTAACATAAATTTAATATTTTATCAATGAATAAATTTATAAAAAAATCACTTTATTATTTGTTTTATTTTTTATAAAATATTTACTTAACAATTTACATAAGTAAATTTATTTATAAGGAGATTTAGACCAAAATGGAAAGAGTGTACAATTTTTCTGCAGGTCCTGCCGTATTACCGGTAGAAGTGTTGCAACAAGCAGCTGACGAAATGTTGAACTATAAAGGTTCGGGAATGTCTGTTATGGAAATGAGCCATCGTTCAAAAACATATCAGGCAATTATAGATGAAGCAGAAGCGGATTTAAGAGATTTGTTAAATATTCCTTCAACCTATAAAGTATTATTTGCACAAGGCGGTTGTTCATTACAATTCGCATCCGTTCCTATGAACTTAATGAGAAACGGAGTTGCAGATTATATAGTAACAGGTCAATGGGCAAAGAAAGCTTTCCAAGAAGCACAAAAATACGGAAAAGCAAATAAAATAGCAACATCGGAAGATAAAACATTTTCATATATTCCGGATTGCTCCGATTTGCCTGTAAGCGAAAATGCAGACTATGTTTATATCTGCGAAAACAACACAATTTACGGAACAAAATATAAAAAACTTCCCAACACAAAAGGTAAACCGCTAGTTTCCGATGTTTCTTCATGTTTCTTGTCGGAACCTGTAGATATTACAAAATACGGTGTAATGTACGGCGGAGTTCAGAAAAATGTTGGTCCTTCCGGAGTACAAATTTTAATTATAAGAGAAGATTTAATCGGTGAAGGTCCCGCAATTGCCAATACACCTACAATGATGAACTGGAAGATTCAAACAGATAACAAATCTTTGTATAACACACCTCCGACATACGGAATTTATATTTGCGGATTAGTATTCAAATGGATTAAGAAACTCGGCGGACTTTCAAAAATGAAAGAAATGAACGAAGCAAAAGCAAAAATCTTGTACGATTTCTTGGATTCAAGCAAATTGTTCAAAGGAACAGTTGTTAAAGAAGACAGATC
>CACWKJ010000066.1 GCA_902761395.1 uncultured Elusimicrobium sp.
AAATTACAAAATCAAATAAATGATTCAATACAAAACAGAACTCCTTTTACAAAGACATTTAGACAAACAGAACAAATGTTTATAGGGCTTTTTTTTATTATATTATGCATTTCTGTGCTGTTGTACGAATATATAAAAGCAAAAAGAGATGAAGATCCGTCGGAACCATTTGAGTCTGAACAAGAAAATGATGAAGATGAAAAAGATAAAAATAATTACAAAGATTATATTGAAATAGATGAATATGAGGAATATGAAAAAAAAGATAATATCCAAATAAAAGATAAAGATACCGATGATTAAACAATGGATTGCTTCACTTCGTTTACAATGACGACAAAACGGCAATTAGAAATTAGTAATTAAAGTGTCCTGCGGACGAATATTTTATAGATTCTGAATCAAGTTCAGAATGACAAACGGCTGGATTGCCACGGCGACAAGTCGCCTCGCAATGACGACAGGAAGACAATTTATAATTTATAATTTCGGAGTGCCTGCGGCACAAATTTTTCTATAATACAAAATTTTTATATAATTTTAGTATGTCCAAATCTAAAAGAATAAAAGACCAAATAATCTCTCTGTTTCTATTAATACTGTTCGTGGTATGGGGCCTGAGTTTTATCGATGACGGTATTTTTGTAACAACAATTGAAATAGATCATACCGGAACAGAAACAATTGCACATATACACAAAAAAACAATGTTTTCACCATTCAAAAAAACCGATATTGTTGTTCCTAAAGTATATCAAGTCAGAATGAAAAGAAATGCACCAGAAAATCTTTTTACCGCTCTTAGTTACAGAGTAGAATTGAAAGCTTCTAACTGGAAAATTGTTCCTGTTACAACAAACAGTATATTAAGATATTTTTCTAACAGAAAATTAACAAACCAAATAAATGAATCTATACAAAACAAAGTTCCTTTTAGAACGGAATTTCGAGAAGTTACTTCCATCTTTTTAGGTGCTTTTATCATTATGATGTGTTATTTATTTGTAGTTATTTATATTTGCGATAAGAAAGAGGCTAAACTAAGAATGCAAGAACGCAGAACAAGAAGAAGAATGAAAATGAAAATGGCTGAAGAAAATCCGGAATATATTCAACAATCAGCAGAACCGAAACCGGAAAAATATAAAAACATTAATGATTCGATAATAAAATAAAAATTTTGTTTTGCAAAATTGAAGTATGGATGTGTGGAAGTATAGAGGTATGGAAACGGCAACGACAAAAATTTTTATATAATACAAAAATTTTTATATAATATATTTATGTTTGAAGTAACAATAAGCGAAAAAGAACAATCAGTATTAAATATAATCTTATCAATAGTCTTCATAATAATGGGATTTGCTTTTTTTGTTGAAGGAATTCCCAAAAAAACAATTACAATAGTTCCTACAGAAACACAAGTAAATGTGTATCTGCACAGAAGATCTACATGGCCACCGTTTAAAGCTATTGATGCAGTTGTACCAAATGCAAAACAAGCTGTATTAGAAATTAGAACACACTATACAAACGGAAGAGAATACAAAACTTACTCTGTAGTATTAGAAACCTATAGCGGAGAAAAAATTCATGTTACAGATGTTTCTATGCTACGTAAATCTACGCAAAAATTACAAAATCAAATAAACGAATCCATACAAAACAAAACCTACTTTACAAAGACATTTCGGGAAGATTTTTTGCTTCTTTTTGGTTTGATACTTATTGTAACAGGCATTATTTTACAATTGTACGAGTCTAAAAAAAGAAAGAGAAGTAAAGAAATAAAAGAAGCAGAAACAGATGAAGAAAGAGAATCCTTTTAAGTGTTCTGCAAAAAACATCTGCAAAAAAACAATATCTGTTATTAAAATTTAAACAAAAAAGATATTAAGTAGCATAACAAAAAAACGATGGATTGTTTCACTCCGTTTGCAATGATGACAAAACAGCAACGGCTGGATGAATGAAGAAACACAGAAGCGATGTGTACTCTTTGCGGTACTCAAGGTTCTGTATTTCAAAATTATAATCGAAATATTAAGGTTGTTATAAGTTTTTTAGCAACTATTTAATTGCTAAAAAGCAAACCCAATGTTTCTGTTCATCGTGAAATAATATAATTCCCGTAAACCCGACTTGTTTCAAATAATTCATTAATTCTTGGTTGGAATATAGTTTTAACCCGTCTATAATTTTTTCGTACTTTTTTTCCCGTTCACTTATTCCGTCAAACTCGTTAACAATCATAAATGTTCCGCCGTTTTTTAATACTCTGAAAACTTCTTTAAAACTTGTTAAAGGTCCCGGCCAAAAATATATGGTTTCAAATGCGGTAAGAAGATCAAACTGTTCATTTTCAAAAGGCATATTGGAAACATCACCCTGCACTATATTACAAATACCCGCCTGTACGGCATCTTTATTTTCTTCTTTGGATTTTTTTACGGAAACGGAAGAATAGTCGAAACCTGTTACTTTAGCATCAGGAAACAACTTTATGAGTTTTGCAACATTTATTCCTCCGCCGCAGCCCAAATCCGCAATTGATACCGGACTAACACTTTTTAAATGAGAAAGTCCCCAATCGGAAAGCTTTGCATGTCCGATATTCATTTTGTTTATCATAATGTTACCTAAAAATCCTTTAGGTTTTCTTGTATTACTGTAAAAAAGTTTTTTAAACATTGTTGTTACTCCAAATAAGGTGATAAAGTATTATATCAATTTTTTGTATAATAAATTTGTTATGTATAAAAAAATAAGACAAGATTTATTGGATTTACAAGACAAAAAATATAAAGAGTTTCACTCCTCGTTATGTCCCGGAACGGACAATATTATCGGAGTAAGAATCCCCGTACTGAGAAACTATGCAAAAAAACTTTCTAAACAGGAAAATTTCAGGGAATACATTTCTTTTAATAAAACTGTTTATTATGAAGAAGTTATGTTGCAGGGTATGCTTATAGGGTTAATAAAGAATTGTGACATAAAAGAAATATTAACAATGCTAAAAAACTTTGTTCCTAAAATAGATAATTGGGCGGTATGCGACATTTGTTGTGCGGGATTAAAGGTTGTAAACAAGAACAAAGAAACTGTTTGGAACTTTATACAGAAATATTTGAAATCAAAAAAAGAGTTTGAACTCAGGTTTGCAACAGTTATGATGTTGGACTATTTTATATACGACAAATATATAGATGATGTTTTAAACATATTAGATAACATTAAACATGACGGTTATTATGTTAAAATGGCTGTTGCCTGGACGATATCTGTAGCATTTGTAAAGTTTCAAGATAAAACAATGAAGTATTTAAAAAAGAATAATCTTGATGATTGGACATATAATAAATCATTACAGAAAATATGTGAATCGCTGAGAGTTGATAAAAAGACGAAAGAAATGATTAAGAAAATGAAAAAAATCACGAAGTGATTTGTTGTGGTATAGAGGTATGGAAGTATAGAGGGATGGAAATTTTAGAAAGATTATCTAAATCAAAATTTAGAAGCAGTTTTAAATTAAAGCAGAAAGACATCGACTACATAAATCAAAAAGGGTTCGATACAATAAAAAGCCATGCTCAAGATTTTATAGCTAAAAGAGTTGCGCCCGCCTATGTTGCCAATGACGGTAAACAAACTCCAATGAGAGGACATCCCGTATTTATTGCTCAGCATGCTACGGCAACATGTTGCAGAAAATGTATAAACAAATGGCACAAGTTTCCTATAGGTACACAATTAACACAACAGCAACAAGATTACATTGTTGAACTGATAATGAAATGGATTGAAAAACAATTAGAAAAGCAGTAAATGACTAGAGTTAATTTTTGCTTTTTATACTTTCTATAAATCTTTTATGAGTTGTCTGTTCTAAAATATTATCGGTATTTGATATATGTTTTTGTAAAGCATATAAAAATTCTTTAAAATATAAAACATTCTCAAAAGATTTTCTATACTTATAAAAGAAATCATATATTTGGCTATATTTGATTATCTTATAAGTGCTTTTAGGATAAAGGTCGGTTTCACTTATATAGCTATAATCCGGAACAAAAATATAAAAAAATTTATTTTTATAATATTCAAATATTTCTCTATTTGCATAACGATAGTATTCATATAATTGTCCCTTCACTTTTTTATCTTCTAAAAAAAGATCTTTTCCATTAATTCCCGATTTGATTTTGTTTTCAATCACTATAATATTTTTGTTTATTTTGTCTGTTATTAATAAATCGGTATGTCCTTTTTCTCTTTCAATATTAAACTGTTCCGATAAATTTAATTTATTGTTTTTAAAATTATTTTTAAGAACTGTGTTTGCAAAAGAACAAAAAGCTTTCGGATTTGCGGAAAATATATATTTAAACATATTTGAAAAAATTACTTCATCATAATTCTTGTCTATAATATCTATAATATTAAAATGATTAATATCAGTACCATTTTCATATTCTTGGATTATTTCTTTAACTTTTTTAGTAGAATTTTCTTTTTTCCAATAATCGGAGTTTTCTATTATATACTTTAATTTTTCAAAAACTTTGCTCTGGTCTACAATTTTGTTGTTATATTTTATTTCTTTGTTTCCTATATACATTTTTAAACTTTGTTTGGCAATATTAACAATATTCGTCTTATTTGTATTGTTTTGTTGCTTACATGAATTTAAATATATCAAAATATATTTTGAGTCTTTATCGCAAATATCTTTTTGGGTTGTAGGTAAAAAAGAAATATATATAGGTTTTTTAGGTCGTTTTATTTTATTTGCTCGAAAAGAAATATATATTGCTTCTTCATTTTTTTCATTTTCATAAAATATTTTATTCACATATTTATCGTTGTATTTGATACTATTTTCATAAATATACTCAAGTTGTTTTTCTCTATCTTTGTTTTTTCTTTGAGAAAAATTAACCTGCTCTAAATCATAAGCTTGTGCAAGAATTTCAAAAGTGTCTTTAATGTTGCTATTTCTTACAAGAAGAATGGTATCTATTTTATTATTATGCTTTTTGTCCATAGAACCATAAGGATTTACATATATGTAGTTTTGCCCGTTATCCGATTTAATAAGGTTAATAACTTCATGCCCTATATTATCGTTGAGATATCTTCCCACATACATTTTGTTTATGAGAATTTCTTTATTATTATCAACTTTATGTAAAATTTCATTATTCTTCATGTTTTTTATTTATAAGCTTCTTTCAATATTTTTATTTCTTTGGCATATCCGTCTATTTCGTTAGGCGTTTCCAAATAAAAAGGCAAATTTTTTAATTTAGGATGATTTATTACTTTACTTATTGCATCAAGTCCCAAATGTCCTTCTCCTATTTTTTCGTGCCTGTCTTTATGAGAAGCAAAAGGATTTTTAGTATCGTTTAAATGTATTGCTTTTAATTTTTGTAAACCGATAATATTATCAAACTCTTTTATTACAGCATCCAAATTATTAACTATATCGTAACCGCCGTCATAAATGTGGCAGGTATCCAAACATACACCTACTTTA
>CACWKJ010000067.1 GCA_902761395.1 uncultured Elusimicrobium sp.
TACTATTATTTGTTACTGTTGAGTTACTTGTTTTATGTTTATATCTTTTGACACTTTCCTCAATGTCATAAATTTAGTGATATTAGGATAATTTTCCAACCTTATTGCCGTTATATTGTTATACTTTTCGGGATTTGTATTTATATCTTTAACATACCTTATAAGTTGTTTGTAAAATTTTTTGCTGTCTATTTTATTTAAAGAATATTCCTCTATACTTTTACTGAATCTTTTGTTCCTGTCGTTTATATGTATATTTTCCAATGTTTCTATTTCTTTATTCACTTTTTCCGTGATTTTTCCGTATTTATTCTGTTGAGATATTATCCAAGACAATCTTTTTACATTGTCTTTATGTATATCTTCTTCGTCTATACCTTTTAACTCAACTTTATCGTTGTTACTTGTTAATTTATAATATTCACTTCCGGTAAGCATTCCTTCACTCAATAATTTTTCTATTACCTGCTTTCTTATATTTTCATCTTTTATTGAATTTAACCAACTTACATCTATATCTCCGTATCCGCCTTCAACATAAATTTTCTTTAAATTATATTTATCTGCAATCTGAGCAATTATTTTTGATATATTTCTTTGTGTTTGAGGATGGCAATGTAAATCTTGTATATTTATTACGGTTATATTGCTGTTACTGTCTTTACTTGACGTTATTTTTCCGTATTCATTGCTTATACAATCTGTTTTATTAAAAACATCTTCATATTTCTTGTTTGTATTTCCTGCCATAGGAAGAGCATACAAATTTGCACCTAATGTCGATATCCTTAAAAATTTTTATTACCATATTTTTTCTCCGTAACAAATAAAAAAGACATACATCATTTTTACATGATGTATGCCTTTTTGTATTGTTCATAGACAGCTATTTTACCGAAGGTAAACAACAATCCCAAATATTTTAATATAAAGACAAATATAAACCCAAAGAAAAACAATTTCAGTTTACCGTTAGTATCGACGGAAATTGATTTTAATATCGACACCGCTAATACAAGTTTAACATAACTGAAAAGATTGTCCGTATATATTCTTCTGTCCGTTTTATCTATATCGAAAAATATTTTATTGTTTTGTGTCGGCGCCAGCAAAATCTCTACATCTTTTGCAATATTATTACATACTGTTTTTACTACATTTTTCGCATGATAGAACAAATCACACTCTATTTCTATAATTTCAGAAATAGATGTCTTATTTCCCATCTCCGAACAAAATTTATCAAATAAATTTATAACAGATAAATCTATCGTCGAGAAAAGGATAAAAAACGACAAAGCACATTTTAAAATACTTTTCATACATTTTAAGTATAGCACTTGAAAGCATTTTTATCAATATTTTTTATTGATTTTTCACATATTTTTTTCAAAATAAAAAAGCACCCTTTTTTTAGTAAAAAAGAGTGCTTTATTGTGTTGTTATAAAAATTCTATTTTTTGTTAATAAGAGCCGCTTTTATGAAGTTTGCAAACAACGGATGCGGTCTTGTAGGTCTTGATTGGAATTCAGGATTAAACTGAACGGCAATAAACCATGGATGATCTTTTATTTCAACAATTTCAACATATTTATTTTCATCACTGGAATAACCGGATACTATAAGACCTTTTTCTTCCAATACTTTAACATAATCTTTATTTACTTCATAACTGTGTCTGTGTCTTTCACTGATAACATCTTTTTTGTATATTTCATAAGCTTTGGTATCTTTTGATATATCGCACTTCCAAGAACCGAGTCTCATAAAATGACCGTCTTTATTTTTTGCAGTTGTTTGTATTATAACGGGTGTTTTTGCATTTTTATCGATATTTAAAGAATTTGCATCTTTTAGTCCGCAAACATTTCTTGCATATTCTATAATAACACTTTGCATACCTAAAGATATACCGAAGAAAGGAATCTTGTTCTCTCTTGCATATTTTATTACATTAAGTTTTCCTTCCAATGTCCCGCCGCTGTCTCCGTCCGGAGAAATAATTGCATTCACATCTTTCAAATCATGTTCCAAATGTTGAGAATCGGTATCCACATATTTTATTTTAACTTCCGTAACATTTATTGCTCCGCCGTGTTTCAATGCTTCAAAAACACTCTTATAAGAATCTTTCAATTCTATAAATTTACCTGCAATTGCAACTGTAACCTGATGTTCCGGACATCTGCAGTTGTGTATCATTTCATTCCATTGTTTCAAATCAATCGGTTTTGCATCAAGTTTCAAATATTTTACTATCAAATCATCTATTTTGTTCTCGTGTAATTGAACCGGAACTTCATAGATAGATGTCTGAACATCTCTTTCTTCAATTACGGCATCTCTTTCAACGTTGCAGAACAACGATATTTTGTCTCTTATTTCATCGGTTAAATGTTGATCCATTCTGCAAAGGATTATCGACGGTTCTATTCCTATTTCTCTCAATTTTTGAACACTGTGTTGTGTAGGTTTTGTTTTAAGCTCTTCCGATGCCTTTATGTAAGGAATTAATGTTACATGTACATACAATACATTTTCTCTTCCGATATCGTTTCTGAATTGTCTTATTGCTTCCAAGAAAGGTAAACCTTCTATATCTCCCACGGTTCCGCCTATTTCAACCATAACAACATCACTGTCACCGGCAACAGCTTTTAATCTTTCTTTTATTTCGTTTGTTATATGAGGAACAACCTGAACTGTTTTTCCCGCAAATTTTCCCTCAATTTCGTCGTTTAAAACTTTTTGGTATATTCTTCCGGATGTAACCGTATTTACTTTTGTTGTTTCTTGATCTATAAATCTCTCATAATGTCCTAAATCCAAATCTGCTTCCATACCGTCTATGGTAACAAAAACTTCTCCGTGTTGCATAGGTGACAAAAGTCCGGGATTGATGTTCAAATAAGGATCGCATTTCAAAATATTTACTTTTAATCCTCTTGCTTTTAACAAGCATGCAATTGATGCAGCCGTAATACCTTTTCCGACTGAAGAAATTACTCCTCCGGTAACAAAAATATACTTCGTTTTCATTTGATAAACTCCTTTATTTCTACTTCAATTTATTTTTTTAATGCTTTTTTTACTTTTGCGACATCTTCAAGCACATTTACGTCTTGAAGATCTTTACTTGATATAATAACTTTTATTCTTTTACCCTGTTCCAATGCTCTTAATTGTTCCAAACTTTCAACAATTTCAAGTTTTGTTTGTTTCGATTTCGTAAATTCACAAACAAATTTTTTTGTATAACCGTAAACACCTATATGTTTATAATAATCCGCTTTGCTTTTATTCTTTTCATCTCTTAAAAAAGGTATCGGATATCTCGAAAAATATAATGCATAGCGATTCTTATCGAAAATTACTTTTACGGTGTTCGGATTTGCAATATCATCCGTCGGTTTCATTTTGTAAGCAACAGTTAAATATTCAAGTTTTTTATCTTTTTTAAATTCTTCAACCATTTTTTCCACAAGTTTTTTATCTATTAAAGGTTCATCACCTTGAACATTGATAAAGACATTGTAGTTTTTCAAATATTTATTTGCGACATAAGCAACTCTGTCTGTTCCGCTTTTCAAATTTACGGGAGTCATAAAAACATTATACCCTGCGGATTTTACCGTATCAAAAATCCTTTTATCGTCGGTGGCAACCGCAACACAATCCACCCCCTTACATTTTGATACTTTACTTACAACATGAAGTATAAGAGGTTTATTGTTTATTAAAAACAAAGGTTTGCCCGGAAATCTGCTTGACGCATATCTTGCCGGAATTACAACTGCCGTCTTCATATATTTTTCCTTTTTATTACTCTTTTTATTTACCGTTTCGTTGTTAATTATAAATTGTAAATTATAAATTGCAGTTTTTATTTTCTGTTAAAATTTTTTATCGTCTTTATAATTTCTTCTATTGTAACGGTAGCCGTACCGACTTTACCTACAACAACACCCGCAGCAAAGTTTGCAATTTCAGCAGCTTCAACAAGTTTCCATTTTGCTGCCAAAGCAAGTGTCATTGTTGCAATAACGGTATCACCGGCACCGGTAACATCGTAAACTTCTTTTGCTCTCGTGGGAATATGAGTAATTTTACTCTTTTCTATTACCGTCATACCCTTTTCACCTCTGGTAATAAGAACAGAATCCGATTGCAACAATTTCAATATTTTCTTACCGAGATTTGCGATGTCTGCATCCGTTTTTATTCCCTGGTGTTGAGCATTCATACCTTCTATTGCTTCTTTTGTATTGGGCGTCATACAAGTTATATGTTTATATTTTTTAAAGTTTTCTACTTTGGGATCAACCGTTACGGGAATTTTTTTCTTTTTTGCTATGGTTATAATTTTTTTCAATACTTTGTCGGTTACTATACCCTTTGCATAGTCGGAAATTATTACTCCGTCAACTTGTTTCATAACATAATCTATGCTTTTCAAAATATTTTCTTCTGTTTTACCGGAGAAAGCACCTTTTATTTCTTTATCTACTCTTACAACCTGTTGACTTGATGCAATTATTCTTGTCTTTAGTGTAGTAGGTCTTTGCTTGTCTACAACGATATAATTTGTGTTAATCTTTTTATCTTCGAGCATCTCTTTCATATGCAAACCGTTAAGATCGTCTCCTACAACGGTAATAATATATGCTTTTGCACCCAAAGATGTAATATTACTTGCAACGTTTCCTGCACCGCCTAATGTTTCGGTTTCACTTTTTACTTCTACAACCGGAACAGGAGCTTCGGGAGAAATTCTTGAAACTTTTCCCCAAATAAATCTGTCGACCATAGTATCACCGACAACCAAAATCGACTTATTTTTTAAACTTAATACTTTTTTTAATAAATCCATACATACTCCAATTTATAATTTACAATTTATAATTAACAAACACGAGCCCAATATATTACAAATAGCTTTTGTTTTTCAAATAACAGCAATAATCTTTTATGGAGTCTTCCAGTTCCATAAATTTATGATTGCAACCCGTTTTTTTTATTTTATCCATTTTAGCTTCGGTAAAATATTGATATTTTCCTCTTAAAATTTCAGGCATATCAAAATATTCTATATTGGTTTGTTTACCTACCGTAGCAAACATTGACCTTGCAATATCGTTCCAACTTCTTGCTTTTCCCGTTCCGATATTGAACAATCCCGTATTTTTAGGATTATTTAACAAAAACATCATAACCTCAACGACATCTTTTATATAAACAAAATCTCTTAAAGAATCTCCGTCACCGTATTTACTATTATAAGATTTAAACAGTCTTATTATACCTTTTTGCGCAACATCGTCGTAAGTTTTACAAATAACACTTTTCATCGTTCCTTTATGATACTCGTTAGGGCCGAACACATTAAAAAACTTTATTCCGGTAACTTTATCGTTGTATTTATTTCTTAAAAGCCATAAATCAAAAAGCTGTTTCGAATAACCGTACATATTCAGAGGAGCAAGTTTATCTATATCACATTGATCATCATATCCGTTTTCTCCGTTACCATATGTTGCTGCAGATGATGCATAAATAAAAGGAATACCGAGTTCCATTGCCCACAATGCAAGAGTTTTTGAATATTCAAAATTATTGTGGATATAATAATTTGCATCTGTTTGAGTAGTTGAGCTGCATGCTCCGAGATGAATTATTGCCTGGGGTTTTTGAATTTTTTTATCTTTTACGGCTTGTATAAAATCTTCTTTCTGCATATAATCATAGAATTTTTTACCTACAAGATTCTTCCATTTTTCACCGTTATCAAGATGGTCAACAACCAAAATATCGTCTATTTTTTCCTGATTAAGTTTCCACAAAAAACAACTTCCTATAAAACCTGCACCACCGGTAAGAATTATCATACTAAAACCTCATTTATTATTTTATAAAGAATATTTATATAAAAAACTTAAATTTTTTACAATGCTTTTCCTTGAGCAACTTTTTCTATAAGTTTTTGTGTAAGTTTTACACCTTCATTTAAATCGTTTATATCAAACACCGAAGTTGCCGCATGCAAGTATCTTGTTGCAAGACTTAAAATTGCGGTAAGTATTCCGGAACGATTCATATATATAACAGCTCCGTCGGTCATACCTCCGCTTACAATATCCACCTGATGTTTTATATTGTTTTCTTTTGCCGTATCTATCATAAGTCTTCTAACCTTATTATTAACAATCGTTCCCCTTCCGCTTGCTTCTATCATCGTTATAGCAACACCTTCTCCGAGTTTTAAAGCGGAAATTTTGTCTTCTATTCCNNGCAAAAGAAGATGTTCTTGCACCTTTTAACCCTACTTCTTCCTGAGCTGTTGCAACCGCATAAACTTCGGCATCTACGGGAGCAAGAGTTTCCATAACTTTTAACATTTCATAACAACATGCTCTGTTATCTACGGCTTTACCGTAATATACATTTTTATTTAATTCTCCCGAATTCGGTTCAAATATTATTTGATCACCTATTTCAACTTTTTCCAAAACTTCTTCTTTCGTTTTGCAGCCTATATCAATAAACATGTTCGTATACGGAACCAATTTTTTACTTTCTTCGGGAGTCATCAAATGAGGAGGTTTTGTACCGATTACACCTATGACATCACCTTTTTTTGCTTTTATTACAACTCTTTGTGCAGGAATAACCATATCGGCAATACCGCCGACTTTTATAAAGTATATAAACCCTTCTTTCGTCACATGTTTTACCGCAAAACCAATTTCATCCATATGAGCGGCAATCATTATTTTTTTACCGCCTTTACCTTTTCTTGCAATAACATTACCGAAATTATCGATTTTTACTTCATCACAAGATTTTGACAGTTCCCTTTTCATAATTTCCGCAACAGCTTCTTCACAGCCGGAAATTCCCGGAGCTTCCAACAGTTCTTTCAATACTTTATCCATTTTAGTCCTCTATATTTATATTTCTAATTGCTTTTATCCTATCCAAAACAGGCGGATGGCTATATTCCATAAAAACTTTCATTTTATGCGGAGTAAGATTAGAAAGATTATCAACAGAAAGTTTTTTCAGTGCCTCTACCATTGCTTTCGGATTTTTATAAGTAGTTACAGAATATCTGTCGGCTTCATATTCATATTTTCTCGATATAACATTTTGTAGTATCGATAAAAACATCGATATCGGTGTATACAAAAATCCGAAAAATATTAATGCTCCGTAAACAGAAATATGTTGCATTTTAAATGCCGCAAAAAGTCCTTCGTTTCCTATAAACAAAGATAACAGGAAAAATATTATTATTGTATTTATAAACGACATAATCATAAATTTATGAATATGACCTTTTTTGTAATGTCCCATTTCATGTGCTAATACGGAAACAAGTTCTTGTGTTGTATGTTTTGCTATTAAAGTATCAAAGAGAACTATTCTTCTGAATTTTCCGAAACCTGCAAAAAATGCATTTGTTTTAGTTGATCTTTTGGAACCGTCCATTTTATAAAGGCCTTTCATTTTAAAATCTTGTTCTTTTGCATATTTTTCAAGTTCTGTTTTTAGTTCTCCGTCTTCCAACGGAACATATTTATTAAACAACGGCATTATAAATACCGGAGCTATAAACGTAATTAAAAGTTCAAACAAAATAACGGTTACCGAAGCATATATCCAAGCAAGAGAACCGTATTTAGCAAAAAACATTACAATAACGGCAAATATCGGCAAACCTATAACCGCCATCAAAATTAAATTTTTTATTATGTCGGACACGAATGTTTTTACAGTGGTTTTATTGAAACCGTATTTTTCTTCTATAACAAACGTATTGTATGCCGAAAAAGGAATTCCTGTTATCTCAAGCAACAAATACAGCACAGCAACAAATATAAGTCCTGTAACTATTTCACCAAAGCCAAAACTTCTTGCGAATAAATCAACATAATTAAATCCGCCGACTAAAATAAATACTATCGATATTATCAGAGAAGTTAATGACGATAAAAAAGAAAATTTTGTTCTGTCTTTTAAATAATTTTGAGACTTTTTATATTTTTCTTCGTCGTAATATCCTACAAATTCTTCCGGTAAATTTTCTTTTAAGTTTTTTGCATTAAGATAATCCGATATTGAACTTATTGTAAAAGACAACAACAAAAAGACAATTATTATAACTAAATACATCTTTATTTTCCCCAAAAGTTTTTAGTTTTTTTATCAAAGATTACCTCTGAAGCTGGTAGTAAACCGGAGATAAAGAAAACTAAAAGCCACCCACTATCCTTCGTACTTAAAAAATACTGCTGCCAAAGGCGGCAAAGCAATTTCTATTGTATACGGTCTTGCATGTGTGGAATAATCTTTTGTATTTACTCCACCCAAATTACCTATATTACT
>CACWKJ010000068.1 GCA_902761395.1 uncultured Elusimicrobium sp.
GTTAAATTAATAACTTGTCCGTCTGTTTAATATTTTGATAACAGGAAAAAAGGCTCTTAACGTAAGAGTATCTGTCTGTCTACAAAAAAGTTTAATTTCCATTTTCCCCGCTCATATTTTTAATTATATTTTTTTGACTAAAGTTGAGCTTCCGTCTTTATTATCTATAATTTTGTAACCGAGTTCGGAAAGTTTATTTCTGCACTCATCGGCAACCGCCCAATTTTTTTCTTTTCTTGCTTGGTTTCTTTTATTTAACAATTCCTGTAAATCGGATGATGCCGATTCTTCCTTCAAAACTCTTACACCTAAAGCACCTTCCAAAATATCTTCAAAAAGCCATTTTGCTTGTTTTAACAAATCCTGTTTATCTTGCGACAAATTGTTTAATATTATGTTTTTAAGTTCGTGTAAATACGATAATGCTCTTTCAAAATTAAAATCGTCATCCAACGAATCTTTAACTTGTTTCTGTATTTTTATTAAATTTTCATCTTTTAAATTGTTATCACTGTCTTTAACTATTGCAACAAGTCTTGAATATGCCTCATCAAGCCCTTGCAATGCGGCCTTTGCACTGTTTAAATTGTCGTGTGAGAAGTCGAGCGGTGTTCTGTAATGTTGTGTAAGTAAATAGTATCTTACTACTCTGGGATCATATTGTTCAAAAATATCTTTTAATGTAAAAAAGTTTCCCAAGCTTTTAGACATTTTTTCTTTATTAACCGTAACAAATCCGTTATGTATCCAATAGTTTGCAAACTGTTGTCCCGTGCAGCTTTCACTTTGTGCAATTTCGTTTTCGTGGTGCGGGAATATCAAATCTTGTCCGCCGCCGTGAATATCTATAGTGTTACCCAACAATGTCGTAGACATTACCGAACATTCTATATGCCAACCGGGTCTGCCTTTACCCCAAAAACTGTCCCAGGAAACTTCCTGCGGTTCGTTTTCTTTTGTTTTTTTCCATAATATAAAATCATAAGGATTTTTTTTCTTTGAATCTTTTTCTACTCTTGCACCGACTTTCATTTCTTCGAATTTTCTTTTTGAAAGTTTTCCGTATTCTTTAAATTTGTCTACGGAAAAATAAACATCTCCGTCAACATTGTAAGCATATCCTTTTTCTTCAAGTTTTTTTATAAACTCCACTATTTGAGGTATCATTTTAGTAACTTGCGGATAAGTGTTTGCTTTTATAACATTAAGCTTATCCATTTGCATAAAATAATCGTCAATAAACTGTTTTGCCAAATCTATAGGAGAAATTTGTTTTTCCAATGATCTGTTTATAATTTTATCGTCAACATCGGTAAAATTCTGAACATGGTTAACCGTATATCCGCTTCTCATAAAATGTCTTTTGATAACATCAAAAGTTACATAAGCTCTTGCATGTCCCAAATGACAAACATCGTAAGGTGTAACTCCGCAAATATATATCGATACATTATTTTCTTTTATAGGTTTAAATTCTTCTACTTTGTTTGTTAATGTGTTATAAAATTTTATCATCTTCTTTTCCTTAAAAACTTATTTTTTCAATGAAGCGACTGCCATTGCACAAATACCTTCGCCTCTGCCGATAAACCCCATTTTCTCGTTAGTGGTTGCTTTTATTGCTATTCTTGCTTTAGATATACCCATTGTTTTTGAAAGAATATCTTTCATTTGGTCTATGTAAGGATATATTTTCGGTTTTTCGGCAACTATCGTCATATCCGCATTTATTATTTTAAATTTTTTCTTTTTCAAAGTTTTAACTACAATTTTTAAAAGCTCTATACTTGATATACCTTTATATCTGTCATCATTTGTAGGAAAAAAGTGCCCTATATCGTTTTCCCCCGCGGCACCGAGCAAAGAATCCATTAAAGCATGAACCAAAACGTCCGCATCACTGTGTCCGTCAAGGCCGTTAGTATCCGATATTTTTACTCCGCCTAAAAAGAGTTTTCTTGATTTTTTAAATCTGTGAACATCGTATCCGAATCCTACAAACATTTTTCTATACCTCTATTCTTCAAGATATATTTCGCTAACTTAAAATCTACCGGTTGAGTTACTTTAAAATTTTCGTAACCGCCGTCAACTAACATTACTTTTTTACCGAACTTTTCTACAAGTTGTGCATCATCAGTAATATTTTTAGGTATTTTATTCGAATAAACTTTCTTTAATATTTTAGTTTTAAACATCTGCGGAGTCTGAGCCTGCCAAATATTGTTTCTGTCTATAGACTTTGTTATATTCTTACCGTTTTTGGAAAATTTTATTGTATCTCTTGCAACACTTGCCGCTATCGCTCCGCCGTATTTAACCGCACTGTCGAACACTTCTTTTATTATTTTAGATGTTATAAGCGGTCTTGCCGCATCGTGAACGGCAACAATATCAATATTATCTTTAACAACTTCCAGTCCGTTCTGAACGGAATTATATCTTTCTTTACCGCCGCATATAACATCAATTTTATATAACTTTTTATATTTTTCCATTTCGGAAAGTTTGTATTCGGGAACAACAAGTATAATTTGTTTACATTCTTTAACTTTTTTAAATGCAAGTATGCTCCATACAAACATTTTCTTTTTGTTTAAAAGCAAAAACTGTTTCGGTTCCTTTGAACCGAATCTTTTACCTGCGCCGCCCGCAACAATAACAGCTGCAAAATTCATATTATAGTTTCCCTTCCAAAATATCTTCGTTCGGTATTTTGCCGAACAACATTTTATTATCGGACGAATGTAACATTGATGTTATTTTTAAGTTAACTCTTTTACCTACAAAATTTTTTCCGTTTTCGGCAACAACTGTTGTACCGTCATCCAAAAATCCTATCGCTTGATTTTTATCTCTGCCTTCTTTAACCAAGAAAATCGTAATTTTATGTCCGGGCAAAATCGTAGGTTTCAATCTTTCATACATATCGTTCAAATCTATAACTTTTACTCCCTCTAACACAGACATTTTGTTCAAACTGAAGTTTACCGTTACTATTTTCGCATTCAGAGATTTTGCCAATTTTACTATTTTAAAGTCGGACGATTTTATCTTATAGTAATTTCTGTAAAGAACTTTTACCTTTTTATTTTGTTTTATTTTTTCCAAATTTTCTTCCAAATGTTTATCTTTTAAGTTTTCTATTTTATTCTCTACTTCTCTTATTACAAACCTCGGTAACAAAAACTGTTGGTATACATTAGAATTGATAAAATCTATAATTCTGTCATCGTTTATAACGGTTGTATCAAGCAACACTATTTCTTTTCTGTTGCTTCTTCTTATAAAAATAAAAAGAAGAACCGCCAAACAGTAAGAAACAATTATTGCATTTATCGTATTAGATACTAAAAAAAATATAACTGCAGGAAACAATATAAATAAAACTAATAATATTAACAATTTTTTTACCTCATAAATTTTTTGATAAGCGGCAAAGTCTTTTTGGTATCGGGAAATATCCCTGTCCACTTATCAAAAGAAACAGCACCTTGATATATTAACATTCCTTCACCGGAAAAATATTTTATTTTATTTTTTGCGGCAAACTTTTTAAACGGTGTTTCTTTGTTGTATATAATATCATAAAAAACAATTTTTTTATTAAATTCTTTTATTGTAAAAGGAAGTTTATCTTCTTTTTTCATTCCGCAAGTGGAACAGTTAACCAAACAATCTATATCTTTTAAAAAACTTGCAGATACTTTATTGATATCAATAACGGAAATATTTTTATACTTTTCGGCAACAAGTTTGGCTTTATCAAAAGTTCTCGATGTTAAGTAAACATGTTTAACCTTTAATTTTGTTAAAGCATAAAGAATTGCTTTTGCCGCTCCGCCCGCACCCACGACAAGTATTGTTTTGTTTTTTAAATTTATATTTTTAGACTTTAAATCGGTAATAAAACCTTGCCAATCGGTATTACAGCCGTACAACTTGCCTTTTTTATTAACGATTGTATTTACACTGCCTATAGTTTTTGCGGCATTATCAACACTGTCAATATATTTCATAACCTCAATTTTATGAGGCACGGTAACATTTACACCCGTAATATTTAAACTTCTTATTGATTCCACAGCGGATTTCAAGTTTTCAGGCAAAACATCAAAAGCAACATATAAACAATTCAGTTTATACTTTGCAAACCAATCGTTGTGCATTATCGGTGATAGAGAATGGTTAACAGGGTTACCGAAAATGCCTAAAAGTTTTGTATCTGCCGTAACATTTTTATCCATATAATTTCTCTCTAAAAAATAACAGATTTATTTTATTAAATATACACTAAAAAGGCAATAAAACTACAGAAGATCGGATGATTGGAAGATTGGATGATTGGAAGATTGGTTTTATTTTAGTATAATGCTTCTTGTTCAATTTACAATTCTTTAATTTATAAAGGAGCATTTTATGATTTTGATTTTAGATTTCGGTTCACAATATACTCAAGTTATCGCAAGAAAAATAAGAGAATCACATGTTTATTGTGAAATTTTTCCGGGAAACAAGAAACTTGATGAAATAGAGAATTTAAGCACGGTTGAAGCAATAATTCTTTCCGGCGGTCCTGCAAGTGTATACGAAAAAGATGCTCCCAAGCCGGACTCAAAAGTTTGGCAAATGAATGTACCTATTTTAGGTATATGTTACGGTATGCAATTAATTGCTCAACAATTGGGCGGAAAAGTTCAACATTCAAAGAACAGAGAATACGGTTTAGCCGATATCGTTATAAAATCAAAATCATTACTTTATGCAGGTTTAAAGAATAAGATGCCTGTATGGATGAGTCACGGCGACAAATTAACAAAACTTCCCAAAGGATTTAAGGTTGTTGCAAGTTCAAAGAATTGTCCTAATGCAACAATAGTAAACGATAAAGGAACGATATACGGAGTTCAATTCCATCCCGAAGTTCACCATTCACCTTTCGGAAAACAAATATTGGATAATTTCTTGTTCAAAGTTTGTAAAGTAAAACAAGATTGGACAATGAAAAATTATATAAAAGATGAAATTGCAAGAATAAAGAAACAAGTAGGTAAAGGTAAAGTTTTATGTGCATTGTCCGGCGGAGTAGACTCTTCCGTTGCGGCAATAATGATGCACAAAGCTATAGGCAAACAGTTGGTAAGTGTTTATGTCGATCACGGTTTACAGAAACTCGGTGAAACGGAAAGAGTAAGAAAGATATTCGGCAAAAAGTTCGGCAAGAATTTAATAATAGTTGATGCAAAAAAATTATTTTTAAACAAATTAAAAGGTGTTACCGAACCTGAACAAAAAAGAAAAATTATCGGTCACACATTTATAGATGTTTTCGAAAAAGAAGCAAAGAAAGTAAAAAACATCGACTTTTTATTACAAGGTACAATTTATCCTGATGTTATAGAAAGTGCAAAAATAGGCAAAGCCGTAACGATTAAGAGCCATCACAATGTTGGCGGGTTACCTGAAAAAATGAAGATGAAATTGGTTGAACCTTTAAAATCTTTATTTAAAGATGAA
>CACWKJ010000069.1 GCA_902761395.1 uncultured Elusimicrobium sp.
CTCATACTTGCAAATCCTAAAATAATATTTAATAACGAACCTATATATTTTTATAGAATTGAAAGAGAAGATTCTTTAACATATTCCTCATACCATAAAATACATAATATAATTGTTCTAATAAAAGAAATTTATAAAACATTAATTAAAAAAAATATTTATGCAGAATATTGCAAAGTTTTTCACATATACTCTTTTGTATACATAGCTTACGGATTAACTTGCAGTCCTTTATAAACAAAAAGAACAAAGCACGTTCTTCTTTCGGTAAAACGATTTTTGTTTTCCGATAATAATAAAATTACTATATCCGACAAATTCGTAACATATATTTTTAAGTTTTTCTTAAATCATGCACGATTATATAAGATGACAGCATTTATTCTAAAATATATTAGAAGATTGTTATCTATATTGGATAAAATTTAGATTTAAACTTATTTAAAACTTTTTTCTTTATATTTGATTACTATAAATATCTTGCTAAAATTCTAACAAAACGATACAAATTTTCTACTGTTATTCCTTAATTTTAACAATACTTGCAATACATTTTTTTTGCAATTTTCGGTAGGTAAAGAGATTTTTTCAAGTCAATAGCAACGAAAATCTTTTTGTACTATTTTTAAAATATAACGACATTAAAATCATTTAACTTTAATTATTTTTTCTTTATCTATTTTATAAATTTCATCACATTTTTCGATAGTTGTTAATCTGTGGGCTATAACCAACATCGTAATTTTTCCGTATAAGTGTTCTATAGCCTGCATAACAGATTTTTCTGTTTCATTATCCAATGCAGAAGTGGCTTCATCCAGAACCAATATTTCCGGTTTTTTATATAGAGCTCTTGCTATACCTATTCTTTGTCTTTGTCCTCCGGACAATCTTATTCCCCTTTCCCCGACTATTGTATCTAAGCCATCGGGTAAAGAATCTATAAATTCTTTTAATTGTGCTTGTTCTACAACAATTTTAAGCTTCTCTTCATCAATATTTTCATCATCGTAAAATAAAATATTATTTCTTATTGTATCATCGGTAAGATATATAAACTGAGGAACATATCCTACTTTTGGAAACCAATTTTTCTTGTTTTTATGAATATTTACACCATCTATAGTTATTGTTCCATCGGTAGGATCAAGCAAACCTAAAAACACATCTATTAAAGTTGTTTTACCTGCTCCAGTCGGACCTTCAAATCCGATAGACTTTCCTTTTTTTATGGAAAAAGAAATATTTTTGAAAATATATTTTTCCGTATTAGGATATTTATAGGATATATTACTGATTACAATATCTTTTTCCGAACTTAATTCTTTATTTTCATCATGGTCCAAATATCCGACAACCCTGGTATTTTTCAAATCTCTGTACACAACATTTAACGACGGCAACAAGTATATTAAAGCACTCAATGCAACCTGCAATCTGTTCATTGAAGGCATTAATCTGAATGCTGCCATGGCAAAAACAGCCATTTGAACTATTATTGTCGATGCATCTATCCCTCTGTGCAACAAATACATTAATACAAGAAGAATTACCGATACGACAAAAGATTCTATTAATAGTCTCGGAAATTGTTCAAAAAAATGATAATGTTTTTGTGCAGAAGAATACTTTATGGAACTATCATAATATTTATCTACGAAAAAATTTTCTTTTTGCAATATTTTTATATCTTTAATTGCTCCCAGAGATTGTTGTATCCATTTTATCATCATACCATGATTTTTTTGATTACTTTTAGCAAACATCTTCAATCTGGGTTTTAAAACTTTGAATATAACCAGAAATATAAAAACAAATAAAATAACCAAAACAACCGTAATTGTTTTATTAATATAAAAGAGAAAACTTATAACCAACAACACAACAATAAATTCTGTTAACAGAAAAAATAAATTTGTTAAAAAAATTGAACAATTATTTGTATCATTTGTTACAATCCTTACCATTTCAGAAGTATTTATGTTCAAATGATAAGCATAAGGTTGGTTTACATAAAATTTTATTAATTGTAAAGATATATCTTTTTGTGCATTGTACAATATTTTATACTGAAAAAAATAAACTATCAACATATATAAATTTTTGAATATATACACAACGATTAATATAGATGCTAAAAAAATAAGAAAATTTGTAGTGTCGGTAATACGAAAAAGATTGTAAACGAAATGCAAATATTTATTAGTCATTATTATTTCCGGATTAATGACAACATTTATGAATGGTAGAATTAAAGATATTCCTACCAATTCTAAAAAACCGGAAATGACTATTAATACAAACACAAAACAAAATTTTAATTGTTGTTTTTTACTGTAAATAGTTCTTATTTTATTAAATACATCCACTATGGTTTTCATAATTTTTTTATTTTCTGTTTCGTTTTTTTAAAGGAATCCAATAGTAAAGTCCTGCTATCGAGCTTTCAGGGATAAAACCTCCGTCATCACTTAAAGATAAATTTATTTTATCCGCCGGAAGATAATTTATTATATCCGAATTATACTGCTTAGGCAAATCTATGTTTCTTGAAAGTTCGCAATTTTCGTCACTTGCTTCCGAAGCCAACAACTTTTGAACAAAATTTCTGGATTGTTCCAAAGCGTCTGCGGAAATCGCGGACACTATTTGAACTCCGTACTCACCGAAAATATTTTTATTTCTATTATATTCTTCTTGTAAAACATTACCTATCGTTAATATATAAGGACTTACCGCTATCCATTTTTCCGGTGAATCTATTTCAAGAGAAAAATTCATAGCTTCTTTTGAAAAAGTATCATAAACAACTGCAGGTTTTATTATTTTTTCGCACACAAAACAAGATTTTTGTATTGCTTCTTCTATTTCTATGGTTAGTTCTTCCATATTAAGAAGCTTTCTTATAATTCTTGAGATTTCTCTTGTTCTTATACTGATTTTAAAATTCTTTATCTTTCTCATGATGAAAAACCTTATTTTAATTCTATAAAAACTTAGCTGAGAAATTTTTTGGTATTATATTGAGTATTTTTAACCTAAAACCTCTCAGCTAATATTATTTCAAAGTGTATATCAAAACTTATTTTTTTACCATATTCTTTTTGAATCTGTCTCTTTTTCTTTTTTCCCATTCATAAGTTAAAGGTCCGCATACAAACACACTGGAGAAAAATCCTATTATGTTTCCTATAAACAATGCTAAACCGAAATCACTTATAACTTCTCCACCCATAAACAATATAATTATGGACACAAATGCAACAGTCAACGATGTAATAACACTTCTGCCTAAAACACCATTGATACTTATGTTTATTGTTGTTGCAAAAGTTTCTTTTGCTATGAGTCTTAAATTTTCTCTGATTCTGTCAAACACAACGATTGTATTGTTTATAGAGTAACCGACTATGGTTAAAAGAGCTGCAACCAAAGTCAAATCTATTTGTTTATCCATGAATACCATCAAGCCGAAAGTAATAAATGTATCGTGAATCAAAGCAAGAACTCCGACAACACCCCACAATGCGGATTTAAATCTGAAAGCAACATAAACAATAATACCTAAAAACACAAAACTGAAAGCATACATTGCCTGTTTTGTTAAATGTTTACCTACTGCAGGACCTACATATTCTACTCTGTCTGTCGTTATCTGAGAATCAGAATACTTGGATTGCAATACTGACAATATATTTTTTGCCATTTCATCTTGTGATTGATCAGTTTTTTTAACCCTTATTATTACTCCGTTCTTACCTGTTGACTGTAACTCAAAATTTAATCCTTCCTGTGCGGCTAATCCTTGTCTTATAGTATCCATTTGAATTTCTTTATCAAATGAAAATTGCATTAAAATACCGCCACTGAAATCTATACCATAGTTAGGCCCTTTAATTGCTATGGCACAAATACCAACAATTATCAATATTATTGATATCGTAAATGCTAAATATCTTTTACCTATAAAATCTATCTTAGGTGTCTTAAAAAATTGCACGATATGCCTCCAATTATTATAATTTTATTTTACTTATAAAGCTTTCTTTGAATAAGAAATCATATATCAATTTTGTAACAACTATAGCTGTAAACATACTGATACACAAACCTATTGTTAATGTAACAGCAAAACCTTTTATAGGTCCGGTTCCGAATTGGAACAAGAATACCGCAGCTATAAGTGTGGTTACGTTCGAATCGAAAATCGTAACAAAAGCTTTGTCATATCCGGCATCAACCGCAACTCGAGCAGTTTTTCCGATATTCAATTCTTCTCTTATTCTTTCCAATATAAGCACATTTGCATCAACCGCCATGGCAAGTGTTAATGCGATACCTGCAATACCCGGCAAAGTTAATGTAAATTGGAAATAAGACATTATTCCCATAAGTATAAAGAAATTCAATAACAAAGCAATATCAGCAATCAAGCCTGAAAAACCATAGTATATAAGCATAAATAAAAGAACGATTCCAACTCCTATCAATGCGGATTTGAAACCTTTTTTAATTGAATCGTCGCCAAGGCTTGGTCCAACCGTTCTTTCTTCTATTATTCTAACAGGAGCAGGTAAAGCACCGGCTCTTAAAACTGTAGCCAACAATTTTGCATCGTCTGCATTGAAGTTTCCTTCAATTATAGCTCTTCCGTCAGGAATTCTTGATCTGATAACAGGAGCTGACTGAACTATACCATCGAGAACAATTGCCAAGTTTCTGTCTATATTTGCACCTGTAACATCCGCAAATATTTTCCCGCCGTCTTTATTAAACTCTAATGATACGTGAGGATAACCAAATCCGCCGGTAGCAAGTTCAACTTTTGCATTAACAAGATATGCACCGGTAAGAGAAGCTTCTTTCAACAAATATACTCTGCTGTCTTCTTTACTGTCTGCAATGAAATATCCTTCAGGAATTAAAGCTTTTATTTCTTCATCGTTTATAGCTTCTTCCGCTTTAGATAAATCTTTTTCTCTCATTTTATCTTGAATTTTGTTTAATGCATCATTATCGGTACTAACCAAGCAAAATTCCAACAATGCTGTTTTACCGATAAGTTCTTTTGCTCTTGCAGGATCTTTTATACCCGGGAGCTGAACTACTATCCATCTGTCACCTTGTTTTGCAATTAAAGGTTCTGCAACACCGAACTGGTCAATTCTGTTTCTAATAACTTCTATAGCTCTGTCAACTGCATCTTTTACGCTAACAGTTTCATCTAATTTAGAAGCATCTACTTCCAATAAAAGATGTGTACCGCCTCTCAAATCAAGACCTAAATTCAATGTTTTACCGATAATAGGATCTTTTGATTTTTCTGCTTGTGCTTTTTCATCGTCACTCATTCTTGACCATTCAAAGGTAGGAAATAAAAAATACCCTGAAAGAATGATTAACAACGCTGTAACTACTGTTCTGAAACCAAGTTTGTTCATTAAAGTAATTTCCTCTCATTTATTATTAATTCAAACTTACAATCTAAAAACTTTGCTGC
>CACWKJ010000070.1 GCA_902761395.1 uncultured Elusimicrobium sp.
CAAAACTTTTAAAGTTCTGCCTCTTTCAACATGCGATATACCGAAAATCAAATCGGAATATTTTAAACAAACAATATATTCGTTACCTATTTCTTCAACGGATTGAACTTCCGCAGGTATAGGAATCATTGCCTGTTCTTTTTTTGCACCGATTAAATGTCCGATATAGTGAGCAATATCTCTTGTATCTATTATTTTCGCAAGAACTTTATCGCCCAAAGCTAAATTTTCTATTTTTTTCCCGGCGGAATCTTCAAAAATAATCGCTTCAAGTTCTATTACGGAAGAATATTCCGAAGAAATCGTTTCTTTAGGTATATTATCCGGGAAATATTTCGGTAATTTTCTGAAATCTCTTAAAGTTAATTCTTCGGCAACAATTTCAATTTGTGCATTGTTATCGGAAAAATAAGTTTCCAAAACAGCTTTCATATCTTTACATGTTATAATTTTGTTGCTTTTTAAGTTTGATATAACAAACTCTTTAAGATTTTTATCTATGGTGTTTGTGTAATTTTCTATAACGCCTTCAACCCAACGATACGAATATATTTGTTTTTCAAAAGAAAACCAATCAACTTCAACATTTTGTTCATATACTATCGGATTAAATGTCATAACGACACTGAATCTTAACAAATCAAGATTCTTATTGTTTGTTATTATGTGTATTAAACCGAAAATATTATCGTTTTTTAAAATTATTTTTGCTTTATATGCAGTAATATATTTCAGCATTGCACCGACAATGGAAATAGCTTTATAAAAATTTCCTTCCGCAAGTTCCAATGCTGTCTTTGCTTCGGTTTCTTCACAACCGGTATCATCCATTAAAGCTTTTATTTTTTCCGCCGTAATGTTCATATTACTTTACCCTCGGGTGTGCACTGTTATAAACTTTTCTTAAACTTTCCAATGTTACATGTGTATAAATTTGTGTAGTGGACAAATTTTTATGTCCCAACATTTGTTGAACACTTCTTATATCGCAACCGTGATCTAACAGGTGTGTTGCAAAAGTATGTCTTAATGTGTGAGGTGAAACTTTTTTTACAATTCCGGCTTTAATAAACCAATTATGCAAAACTTTTCTTGCTCCTCTTGAAGTTATTCTTTTGCCGTACACATTTAAAAACATAGGCGAATTTACGGAACAATCCAGACCATCGGTCCTTCTTTGATCAATATAATTTTTTATTGCCACTAAACATTTATCGCCTACGGGAACAATTCTTTCGGCAGCGCCTTTACCGAACACTTTTAATGTTCCGGATAATAAGTCTATATCTTTTAAATTTCTGCTCACGAGTTCTTCTATTCTTATGCCGGAAGAATATAACAATTCTATCATAGCTCTGTCTCTTAAATCAATATCTGGTAAATCGAACAAATTTGATATTTCCTGTTCGGTAATAAATACCGGTATTCTTTTATCTTTTTTCGGTGTTGCCATAGATACCGTGGGATTAACTTCTATAACGGATGTAATAACTAAAAATTTATAAAAAGATTTCAGTACCGCAAGTTTCCTTATAATAGAAGATTTTTTTAAATTTTTGTTATACAAAGATGCAAGATAATCTCTTATTATATTTTTATCACATTTAACCAAATCCATATTTTTGTTTTTGCGAACAAAATCGGCAAAAGCATACATATCCACACTATAAGCTTTTGCTGTGTTTGGCGAATAGTTTCGTTCTGCGGTTAAATATTGAATGAATTGTTCTATTTCTTTTATTTGGTTTGTCTGTTCCATACTGTTTAATTATACAAAAAAAAAGCAGAAAGGAGTAGGTAACCCTTTCTGCTTTTATACATTTCTATTTATTATTTTTTTGCCTTTTTTGTTTTCGTTTTCTTTTCGGCGGTTTTTGCTTTTTTAGGTTCTTTCTTTTCTATTATTATATTACCTTCGGAATCGGTTTTTACCCATTGCAGGTTTCTGCATTTCGGGAAAGCCGAACATGTTAAAAACGGCCCCCTTTTACCTATTCTTTTAAGCATCGGGCTTCCGCACTTTTCACATTTTATATCTGTTTTTTCCGGTTCAGGTTTTATAACTTTGTTACCGTTTTTATCTAAAGAATATGTTGTTTTGCATTCCGGATAATGTTCACATGCAAGATACGGGCCTCTGAAACCCATTTTCTTTAACATTATTCCGCCGCATTTAGGACACTTTTCTTCCGTCTTTTCCGGCTCGTTGGAAACTTTGTTACCGTCTTTATCTACCGAAAAAGTTGTTTTGCACTCCGGATATCCCGAACATGCCATAAAAGGTCCTCTTCTGCTTTCTCTTATAACCATCGGTTTACCGCATTTAGGACAAACTTCGTTTGTGGCTTTAGGAGCTATTTTTTGTCTTGTTGCACCTTCCGCTTTTGCTAAATGACTTTCAAACGGAGTATAAAATTTCTTTAATACATCCTGCCATTTAAGTTTGTTTTCCGCTATATCATCAAACTCTTCTTCAATATCCGCCGTAAACTCATAATTTATAACATCTTTAAAATTTTCTTTTAAGAATTTGTTTACCACTATACCTAAATCCGTAGGATAAAACTTCTTATTTTCAAGTCTGACATACATTCTGTCCAAAATAGTTTTTATTGTAGGGGCATAAGTGGAAGGTCTTCCTATACCGTACTCTTCCAAAGTTTTAATTAAACTTGCTTCGTTGTATCTTGCCGGCGGTTCGGTAAAATGTTGTTCCGGAACGATTTTTACTAAATTTAATATATCGTTTTCGGACAATACCGGCAACTTAGGTTCTTTTGTATCTTCATCTTGTATGGAATAAACTTTCATAAAGCCGTCAAACTTTAATGTTGAACCGGTTGCTCTGAACATATAATTGTTTGCTTGTATATCTATTGTAACAGTATCATATACCGCATCTGCCATTTGGCTTGCAACGAATCTGTTCCAAATTGCTTTATAAAGTTTATATTCATCTGCCGTAAGATACGGTTTCATCATTTCAGGTGTTCTTTTAACCGATGTAGGTCTTATAGCTTCATGAGCTTCCTGAGCACCTTTGGATTTTGTTTTATAAAATCTCGGTTTTGAAGGAACAAAACCTTTACCGTAACTTGTTTCTATAAAACTCAAAGCTTCTTTTTGTGCAACTGCAGCAATATTTAAAGAGTCCGTTCTCATATATGTTATAAGACCGACAACTCCCTGATTTCCTATCTGTATACCTTCATACAATTTTTGTGCAACAGACATAGTTTTTGATGAAGAAAAACCTACTCTTCTTGAAACATCCTGTTGCATTGTAGATGTTGTGTAAGGAGGATACGGACTTCTTTTTCTTTCCTTCTTTTCCACCGAAGCAACTTTATACTGTGCACTTTCAAGATCTTTTAATATATTATCTGCCTGTTCTTTATTCTGTATTTCAAGCTTTTCGAATTTTTTACCGTCTTTTGAAATAAGGTTTGCGGTAAAAGACATTTCGTTATCTTTTTGAAGTTCTGCCTCTATTGACCAATATTCAACAGGAACAAATTTTTCTATTTCTTCTTCTCTGTCGCATATCATCATAACAGCAACAGACTGAACTCTACCGGCAGATAAACCTTTTCTTACTTTTTTCCATAATATAGGTGAAAGTTTATAACCTACAAGCCTGTCCAAAATTCTTCTTGCCTGTTGGCTGTCAACCAAAGCCATATCCAACTTTCTCGGATTTTTTACTGCCTCTTTTATTGCAGATTCCGTTATTTCATGAAATGTTATTCTGTCAGTGGTATCATCGGAAAGCTTTAACAATTCTTTTAAATGCCAGGCAATAGCTTCCCCTTCTCTATCCAAATCGGTTGCAAGATAAACATGACCGACTTCCGCAACTGTCTTTTTCAAATCGGCTATTATTTTTTTGGATTTCGGCATTGCAACATAAGTAGGTTTAAAATTCTTTTCTATATCAACACCGATTTCTTTTTCGGGCAAATCTCTTATATGCCCGAACGAACTTTTTACTATATAATCGCTACCCAACATTTTGGATATTGTTTTTGATTTTGCGGGAGATTCCACTATTACTAAACTTTTCATCTTTTTTCCTCAATTTCTAATTACTAATTACTTCTTATATATATCTGTCCCGGCATGGCTTTTATTAAGCCGTTAAGTTCCAAGTCCAACAAAATCGTAGAAACTTCCGAAACATTAACATTTGCCTTCAAACTTATTTCATCTAAAGACATTCCGGTAGCAGAAGATTGTATCATTTTTAGAATATTTATACTACTTTGTGAAATTAAAGGCAAATTTTTTACAATTTCCTTTTTCTTTTTCTTTATATTTTTTCTTACCCAATCACTTAATAAAGGAACTTGTTCACTGACATCTTCCGGAGTTAATGCAACAAACGCTCCTTGTTTTATTAAACTGTTAGGACCTTGCGAATATTTTGAAAATACAGGGCCCGGAACGGCAAAAACATCTTTCCCGTAATCACAAGCAAGGTTTGCGGTTATTAAAGAACCGCTTTTTTCAGCCGCTTCTATCACTATTGTTGCAAGTGACAGCGCCGCAACTATTCTGTTTCTTCTTGGAAAATTCATAGGCAATGCTTTTCTTGTTAAAGGAAATTCGCTTATAACAACACCTTTTTCACCTATTTCATTTTGAAGTTTTCTGTTACCGGAAGGATAATATTCCAACAGTCCGTTACCTAAAACAGCAATAGTTCTGCCTGAATTTTTAAGTGTAGAACTGTGAGCTTGTGTATCTATACCGCCTGCCAAGCCGGATATTGTTGTTATTGAATTTTGTGCAAAATATTTACAGAATTTTTCCGTTACTATCAACCCGTAATTTGTAGGTCTTCTTGAGCCTACTACCGAAACGGAAAGGTTATCATTTTTATCAAAATTCCCTTTTACATATATAACGGGCGGATAATCACATATATTTTTCAGATGATAAGGATATTCCTTATCCAAATACGTTAATACTTTTATATTATTTTTTTCGGCTAAAGTAAGTTCTTTGTTTGCAACTTCGAAGTTTGCCAAATTCTTTATTGATTTTGCAACTTTGTTTGATAAACCTACAGATTCAAGCTCTTTTATATCTGCATTTATAATGCTGTTTGCACTACCGAAATAATCTGTCAAAGATATAAACTTTTTAGGAACCAAATCCACAATTGTATTAAGAGAAATTACAGATAATTGTTCATTATCCATTACTTTTTCTTACTAAGAATATTTTTTATTTCTTCGGCATATTGTTTATTGTTTTTTGCATAATCGATAGCTTTATAACCGTCATAATCTTTTGCATTTATATCCGCACCGGCATTTATAATTAATGATACTATTTCCGGTTTATTGTTTTCGCATGCCAACATTAGAGCAGTTGTACCATCGTTTGCTTTTACATTAACAAGAGCACCTGCTTTTAAAAGTTCTCTGAAAACTTTTTCATATGTATCATATTGAGCGGCATACATAAATGCGGTTTT
>CACWKJ010000071.1 GCA_902761395.1 uncultured Elusimicrobium sp.
TATATGAAGATAAACCTTTCCAAAATTCTCAGATACAGTTTAATTACAATGGTAAATATTTTGTGTATATTGGTTCTGCAATATTACATAAATTTGCAGTCCGATATATCTAAATCTTTATCGAATTTAAAAATAGCAATTTTTATCAATGAGTCGGAAGAACATCCTCAGGATGAAATTATCAGCAGTATTTCAAATTACGGTAAATTTACAAATATGGAACTTATAAGCTCCGAAGATTCAGCACGATTTAGTGACATAAATCCGGAACTTGAAAATATTGTTCCGAACGAAGCTATGGTCTTTCCTTCTTTTGTCTTGGCTAACGGTGTAAATATAAACAGTTTGGATGAACTTAAATCCATAAAAATCGATCTTGTAAATTTAGAGTTTATAGAAGATGTTGTTTACGATCAAAAAGCATACAAAATGTTTTTTGATAACAGAATTCTTTTAAACAAATACAAAAAAGTTTTTAAAATAGCTTTTTATTTAATAATAGTTATATTCTTCCTAAAATTTTTGTTTTACATACTAAAAGCTTTGTATAAAGATATTTTGTTTGAAATGTCTTGCGGTATATTGTTGGGACTTTGTGCTTATGCAATTATATGCCTTATAACAATATTCAACCAAAATAATATTTTTATGTTAAGCGGACAAGTTTTATATGTTTTGATTCCGCTCAGTTCAATGGTTACGCTTGTAACAAAAGAATCAAATGTTTAATATTGTAAAATCTCTCATCATTTTAATGCTTATATTGTTTTCCGTAAACATTTCTTTTGCGGATGTTAATTCGGATTTAAATACCAGAAAAAAAGAATTAAATAAATTACAAACGGATATTTCCAACAAAAAAGCGGAAAAAACAAAGTTGGTTAAAGAAGAAAAAAAGGTAAAAAACGAACTGCAAAAAATATTAAAATCAATAGAAGAAAATGAAAAAGAATTAAAAACTTTAAATGAAAAAATTTCGGAAACGGAAAAAAATTTACAAGTTGCTTCCGAAGTATATAATGAATCCGATATGAGCAAACAAAAATATGCTCATATAATTAACGATAAATATTTATCTTATACAAAAAACAAGTTGGTATCGTACTTTGATTATCCGATAGAATTTAAAGTAAAGCAAACAGATATAAAAAAACTTTCCGAAAAATACAGCATGGCAAAAGATAAAAGTATAACGGCACAATCCGATATAAATAAATATACAACCGCAAAGAAAGAGTACGAAAAATTAAAAAGCAAACAACAAAAATTAATAGAGAAAAATAAAAAACTGCAAAAGGATAAAAATGCTTTATTAAAAACTACGGCAGGTAAAAGAGTTAAAGCCGAACAAGAAATAAAAGAAATGAATAATTCCGAAAAAGCATTGAAAGCGTTGGTGGATAAACTTATTAAAGCAAGCAAAAATCAAGATAAAACAAAAAAACCGACGACTCCCAATACAAGAAGAAATAATTTGCCGTGGCCCGTTGACGGGAAAATAGTTTTAAATTACGGTAAAAACAAACATCCCGATTTAAATACAAATATTATAAGTAACGGAATAAAAATAAAAGCTAAAGATAATGCTTCGATAAAAGCTGTTGATGAAGGAACCGTTCTTTTTGCGGGTGAGTTTAGAAGTTACGGTAATATGGTGATAGTGGATCATAAAGGTGTATTTTTTAGTTTTTATTGTCAGTTAAGCAAGATATTGGTAAAGGAAAATCAGAAAGTTATAAGACAACAGGAAATTGCAAAAGTTGGCAGCGGGGATAAATCCGTGCTTTATTTTGAAATAAGACAAGGAGATGTTTCCGAAAATCCGTTATTGTGGTTAAAAGAGAAAAAATAGAGTAAAAATGCTATAATGAAAAGAAGCATTTAAATTTTATAATTGCAGACAAAGGGGAACAAATGTTTAAAAATAAAATTAAAGTTTTGATTACGGCTTTATTTTGTTTTATTTTTCTCGGTAATGTGTATGCCAAGTCGGATACGACATACGACGAACTTAGAAAAATGATAGACATAATGGAAATAATAGATAACAAATATGTTGAAGAGAGAGAAAATAAAGATTTGATAATAGGTGCGATAAGAGGATTGGTAAGAACATTAGATCCTTATTCTCAGTATATGACCGAAAAAGATTACAAAGATATGAAAACCGAAACGCAGGGTTCTTTCGGCGGAGTCGGAATAAGAATAACCATACAAAATAATGAACTTACGGTTGTAACTCCTATGCCGGATACTCCCGCATATTATGCCGGAATTTTGCCGGAAGATAAAATTATTAAAATAGATGATAAATCCACTCAGGATATTACGAGTGATGAAGCCGTAAAACTTATGAGAGGAAATCCGGGAACGAAAGTAGTATTAACCATATACAGACCTTCCACGAAAGAAGAACTTACATTTACGATAATAAGGAAAAAAATAAAAATAGAAACTGTTAAGAAAAAGATGTTGGACGGTAACATCGGTTATATAAGATTGTCAGAATTCAATGCACAAAGTTATAATGATGTTAACAATATGCTTAAAGAGTTATCTAAAGAAAATTTTAAAGGATTTATTTTTGACTTAAGAAATAATCCCGGAGGTCTTTTGGACTCTGCAATAAATATATGCAGTTTATTTGTTAAAGAAAACAGTTTGGTTGTATCCACAAAATGTAAAGATAAAACGATGGAACAATATTACTATACACAGAAAAAACCGGAATTTGCAAATATTCCGATAGTAGTATTAATCAACAGAGGTTCGGCTTCGGCATCGGAAATTGTTACCGGTACTTTACAAGATTATAAAAGAGCACTTGTTATAGGCTCAAATTCGTTCGGTAAAGGTACCGTTCAAACTATTCTTCCTTTATCGGATGGAAGTGCTTTAAGATTAACAATAGCAAAATATTGTTTGCCTTCAGGCAGAATGATATCTCATTCCGATAACAAAAAAGATAAGAAAAACGGTATAACTCCGGACATATTTATAGAGGTGTCTCCGGAAACCGAAGGTAAATTGTATATGCAGGCGGAAAGTGAAGATTCACCTAAAAACAAAGATAAAAAAGAAGAAATTAAAGATGAAGTTTTGGAAACTGCCATAAAGATTATAAAAGCAGGTAAAGTAGAAGAATATATAGAAAAACCTTCAAAATACGAACAGGATTTTCCGAAAGAAGAAGTTAAATCGGAAGATAAAAAAGAACAAAACAGTACGGAAAAGAAAACAGATAAATCAGTAAAAGAAAAATAAAAATGGCAAAAGAAACTAAAAAGAAAAAAAGCAGATTTTTAATAAAAGTATATTTGTTTATATTATTTATTTTAGGAATAATATTGGGTTTTTCTTATTTGGCAGCAAATAAGGCCAATCTTACCGCTATAGATATTCCTTTGGATAACAGTTTGGTTACCGCGCTTACATCAAACGGAATAGGGCAAGAAAACGTTGTATCCCAGTTTGTAAAAGAAGTAAAAATAAGCGGAGCATTGTGCAACGAGTATCACAAAACAATAAAATTGCCCGACAATAAAAAACCTGAAAATTTTGAACCTATATTTAAAACCATAGCAAGAAATTTTAAGATAGATTTATCCAGAACAAAATATAAAGACGGTTCATACGAGTATTCTTTTTACGATAAAAAAAGAACATATTCCATTGTAACTTTAACAAACAAATGAAAATATTGGCAATAGAGACATCATGTGATGATACCTCATCTTCCGTTGTAGAAAACGGAAACAAGGTCTTATCAAATATAATATCTTCTCAAATTTCAGTTCATGCAAAATATAACGGAGTTGTTCCGGAACTTGCTTCCAGAGAACATATAAAAAATGTAAACATTGTGGTTGAACAAGCATTACAACAGACAAAAATTTCTTTTGAAAATTTTGATAAAGAAATAGATTATATAACCTGTACTTACGGGCCCGGTCTTGCAGGTTCGTTGCTTGTAGGTGTAATGACGGCCAAGACTTTATCTTACATTTATAAAAAACCGTTAATTCCGATAAATCATATAGAAGGACACATATTTTCCGCAGCAATAGAGAATAAGGAATTAAAACCTCCGTTCTTAGCGGTTGTTATTTCCGGAGGACATACGGAAATTGTAATAATAAAAGATTACGGTAAATATAAATTTTTGGGCGGGACAAGGGACGATGCTTGCGGTGAAGCATTTGATAAAGCCGCAAAAATTTTGGGGTTACCTTATCCGGGAGGCCCGATAATAGATAAACTTGCCGAACAAGGTAACAATGATGCCGTACATTTTACAAGACCTATGATGAAAGGCACTTGGGACTTTTCTTTTTCGGGAATAAAAACGGCAGTACTGAATTATTCAAAAAAAGTTGATATAAAAAAACAAAATGTAATTAACGATATTTGTGCATCGTTCAGGCAAGCTGTTGCGGAAACTGTTGTTACTAAATCCGTTGAAGCCGCAAAAAAGTACGGACTAAAATCTATTGCTTTAGGCGGCGGTGTTTCCTGTAACAGTTTAATAAGAGATATGTTTAAAAAAGAGTGTAAGAAAAATAAAATAAATGTGTTTTTACCGTCTCCTGTTTTTTGCACGGATAATGCCGCTATGGTAGCTCATGTTGCATATCATAAAGCATTAAAGAAAAAATATGTTTATCCTAATAAGCAAGTTGTTTCGATAAAACCTTCTTTGGAACTCGAAAATTGGTAATATAATATTATGTTAAAACTTCCCAAACTTACCATCGGAAATATTAAATTAAAAAATTGTTTAATGCTTGCACCCATGGCAGGCATTACCGATTTACCGTTAAGACAGTTAGCTGTTGATGGCGGAGCGGGGCTTGTATTTACGGAAATGGTGTCTGCAACAGCAATGGTTTACGGAGACAAAAAGACTTACAAACTCTTAACTACATCCGATAAAGAAAAAGATTGTGCTGCTGCACAAATCTTCGGAACCAAACCGGAAATTATGGCTGAGTGTGCCAAAAGAGTTCAAGATTTAGGATACAAAATTATAGATATAAATTTGGGGTGTCCTGCAAAAAAAATTACTAAGGTTGGTGCAGGTTCAAGGTTACTTGCAAATCCCAAGCAGGTAGAAAGTGTTTTATCTGCAGTAGTAAAAGCGGTGTCTGTTCCGGTAACGATAAAAACAAGAATAGGTTTGTTGAAGGGACAAAATGTTGCACCGGAAATTATCGAAATAGCACAAAATTGCGGAATTAAAATGGTGTCACTTCATGCAAGATATGCGGAGTTTGCTCACAGCGGAGATCCCGATTTGGAAGCTTTTACTTTAGCTTGCGAAAATTCAAAAATTCCAATAATTGCTAACGGCGGAATAGTTGATATAAAAACCGCGGAAAAGTTTTTAAAAATAAAAAATTGTTCCGGACTTATGATAGGCAGAGGAGCAATAGGTAACTATGATATATTTAAACAAATAGAATATTTCTTCGATAAAGA